>DJDD01000031.1:0-6935 GCA_002430925.1 Flavobacteriales bacterium UBA5933 | reverse complement strand
GGCTTTTTTTATGCTTTTATTTTCTATGTTCTTTCAAAATGATAATTAATAAAATAATTAATGGAATCATCATTCCAAGAATATAGTAAGTATTTATTTGTAAAATTGCAGGATAAAATAGAATTGCTGATAAAAGCCCTACAATAGCACCACCAATATGAGCTGAATGTCCAATATTTCCTAAATTAGTTTTCATTCCATAAACAGAATATCCTAAATATAGAATACCAAAAATCCAAGCAGGTATATCTATAATAAAGTATAAACCTATTTCTTGCTGTGGAAACGCTGCAATAGCAGCAAATAAGATTCCTGTTACTCCTCCAGATGCTCCTACAGCAGAATACCAATTATCTTTTTTATGAATTAATAGAGACAATAAGTTTCCTCCAATAATTGCAGCAAGATAAGTTAAAAGAAACATACCATATCCTACATTCATCTTTGTCTGAGAAAAATCTCCAAATAGAAAACCTTGTGGACTTGCAAAGAATGCAATTACAGGATCTGCAAAAAAGTATAATGTTAACATATTAAAGATTAAATGTGTAACATCTACATGCAAAAATCCTGAACTTAGTATTCTATAATATTCTTTGTTATGAACAATAGAACCTATCTGAAATTTATATTTATCAAAAAAAGAGTAATCATTAAATCCTTTCCAGCTAATAATTACATTCAACCCTATAATAAGAATTGTGATTAATGAAAAACCTCCCATTATTCTTCTAAATTTTCGTGATTCTCGCCTTCAACCTCATCAAATAAAGTAGGCTGTATATCTTCCATAGATTCCTCTAATTCTTCTGGTTCTTCAAAAGGTAATGGATCTAATATTTTTATCGTTTTTAATTTATTTACAGTTAACTGATTTCCTTGTGCTTTAATCCCTTTTACTGCAATAAATTCCTCTACGTTAATTATTTCAGGTTCTTTTTCAACTCCTTTAACTTTAGAATAAACTAATTCTATCATTGGTAAATAATCTGTAGAAACAACAATTATTGATGATTTATCATCTTCTAGAGAATAAAAAACTTGAGGAGATAAGGTATCTTCTAAAAGAAAACGTTTAATAAAATATCTGTCTTTTTCAGCATCAAAATAAACACATGAAATGGGTTTATTGGGTTTCCATTTTTCAATTATCTCTAGTTCATCATCAAAACGATTGCTCAAATCAAAAGAAACTAATTTGGCTTCACCTTTTTTATTAATCGTAAGGATTTTATCATCTCCCTTAAATGAACCTAATAAAATTCCTACACCATCAGCATTTAGACGTTTTATTTCTTCATCAAACCAAATTTGTCTTGGAGCTAAAGTAGAAACACCTTCTTCCTTTAACTCTATTTTTTTAATTGGATATTTTGTCACTAAATTTCCTTTAGATGATCTTCCTTTTATTGCTAAATCAGCAAAATCTAAGTCAAATTTCAATTTTTTAATACGCTGATGCGTTTTTAAAATTACTGAAACTACCTGAGCTTCTCCATTTGGATTAGCTGTAAAATAAAGTACTTCTGATCCTTTATTTCCAGCTGTCAAATCATATTCTTTATCTCGTGTGATTCCAGTAACAGCAAAACGTTTTTGATAAGCTGGTCCATTTTTACCATCACGATAAATTAAATTATAAATAGTACGTTTATCGTTCTTATGCCACACTGCAACATGTAAAATACCTTTTCCTATAAAGGTTTTGGCATCTACTTTTGTTACAATCATAGTACCATCAGATTTAAAAACAATAATATCATCAATATCAGAACACTCAAACAAGAATTCATCTTTTTTAAGAGAAGTTCCAATAAAACCTTCAGCTCTATCAATGTAAAAACGAGTGTTTGCAACCGCTACTTTGGTTGCATCAATTGTATCAAAAGTCCTTATCTCTGTTTTACGCTCTTTTCCTTTACCATATTTAGTTTTTAATGCTTTGAAATATTCAATTGCAAAATCAATTAAATTAGCAAGATGATGTTTTACATTTTCTATTCTCTCTTCTAAAGATTCTATGTATTGTTGTGCTTTATCTAAATCAAACTTAGAAATACGTTTAATTCTAATTTCTGTTAATCGAGTAATATCTTCTTCAGTAACAGGACGTATTAGATGAGCGATATGAGGCTTAAGTCCTTTATCAATTGCTGAAATAACCCCTTCCCAAGTTTCTTCTTCCTCAATATCATGATAAATCCTATTTTCAATGAATATTCTTTCTAAAGAAGAAAAATGCCACTGTTCTTGAAGTTCATTCAGTTCAATCTCTAATTCTCTTTTTAATAAATCAACAGTATTATTTGTGTTATGAATTAATATCTCTGAAACAGTTAAAAATTCTGGCGTTTGTTGATTAATTACGCAAGCATTAGGAGAAATAGAAATCTCACAGTCTGTAAAAGCATATAATGCATCAATTGTTTTATCAGTACTGCTACCAGGAACGAGATGAATTAATATTTCTACTTCTGCTGCAGTATTATCTTCTATCTTTTTTATTTTAATTTTACCTTTATCATTGGCTTTTAAAACAGAATCGATTAAAGAACCTGTAGTCGTTCCATAAGGAATTTCAGTTATTTTTAGAATTGTTTTATCTTCTTGTACAATTTTGGCTCTAATTCTTACTTTTCCTCCTCTTAAACCATCATTATAATCTGATACATCAATCAATCCAGCAGTTAAAAAATCTGGAAAAATTTGAAATTTCTTTCCTTTCAAATGTAAAACAGATGCATCGATTAATTCATTAAAATTATGAGGTAATATTTTTGTAGATAGACCAACTGCAATCCCCTCAACACCTTGTGCTAATAATAATGGAAATTTAATTGGTAAATCGATAGGTTCTTTATTTCTCCCGTCATACGATTGTTGCCATTTTGTTGTTTTTGGGTTGAAAACAACTTCTAGAGCGAACTTTGTTAAACGAGCTTCTATGTAACGAGAAGCAGCCGCTCGGTCACCAGTGTATACATTTCCCCAGTTACCTTGCATATCAATCAAAAGTTCTTTTTGACCAATTTGCACCATTGCATCAGAAATTGCCATATCTCCATGTGGATGATATTTCATTGTGTTTCCTACAATATTAGCAACTTTGTTGTAACGTCCATCTTCTAGTTCGCGCATAGAATGTAATATTCTTCGCTGAACAGGTTTTAGACCATCGTATATTGAAGGAATGGCTCTTTCTAAAATTACATAAGAAGCATAATCAAGAAACCATTCTTGATACATTCCTGATATTTTCTTTATACTTTCTTGATTTTCTTGCATAATTTAAATTATACCTCTCTGTTTTCGTATAGTTTATTATATTCTATGATTTCATCTAGTTTATTTAAAATAAGCTTAATATTTTTATTTGAAATAAATGCTAATTTAAATTTAACCTTTGTTAGATTTTGAGACTTTTTACTTTTTATAAAAACTGTGATTTGTTTTGATAATAAGCCGCCTTTATAATCATATTTTATAAGTTTATACTTTGGTAAATCTATTTTCTTCTTATTAGAATTAAAAATTGATAATAAATCTAATCGTTCTGTTTCAAAAGTAATTGTCTCACCTTTTGTATCAATATCATAAAATTGGTTTCCATTTGCACTTGTTATCCAAATTAACAATATAATAAATATTGTAAGATAATAAGCTGGAAATAAATGATATTTATCTAATAATATGTTACTAAATAATATTATATTAATAATTATTAGACAAATAATAAGCAAGTTTAGTATTTTAAAAATACTAATAATAGCTTTATTATTTTTTTTCATAGAGTAAAAGTTTATATAGCGTCTTAGTTTTTTAAGGTATCTATTGCTAAATTATTAATAATAAATTCTTGTCTTGTTGGTGTGTTTTTACCCATGTAAAACTCGAGTAAACTTTCTATTGTTTGATCCTTTCCAATCATAACTGGCTCTAATCGAATATCTTTTCCAATAAAATGTTTAAATTCATCAGGAGATATTTCTCCTAAACCTTTGAATCGAGTAATTTCTGGATTTTTAATTTCTTCTAAAGCTAATAATCTTTCTGGTTCAGAATAACAATATCTTGTTTCTTTTTTATTTCTTACACGGAATAATGGTGTTTGTAAAATATATAAATGTCCTTCTTTTATTAATTCTGGAAAAAATTGTAAAAAGAAAGTAATAATTAACAATCGTATGTGCATTCCATCCACATCAGCATCTGTTGCAATAACAACGTTATTATAACGTAAATCCTCTAATCCTTCCTCTATATTTAATGCAGCTTGTAAAAGATTAAATTCTTCATTCTCGTAAACAATTTTTTTAGTTAAACCATAAGAATTTAAAGGCTTACCACGTAAACTAAATACAGCTTGTGTTTCTACATTTCTACTTTTAGTAATTGATCCACTTGCAGAATCTCCCTCAGTAATAAAAATAGTAGAATCTAATCTGAATTCAGCTTTAGGATTATTATAATGCTGACGACAATCTCTCAATTTCTTGTTATGTAAGCTTACTTTTTTAGCACGATCTCTAGCTAATTTTCGAATTCCTGAAAGCTCTTTACGTTCTGTTTCTGATTGTTTTATTTTTCGTTCAAGAGCTTGCGCAACCTCTGTATTTTTATGTAAAAAATTATCAAGATTAGTTTTGATGAAATCATTCACAAACGTACGAACAGACGTCATACCTGGACCAATTTCATTAGATCCTAACTTAGTTTTTGTTTGAGATTCGAAAACTGGTTCTATTACTTTTATAGATATAGCACCAATAATAGACTTACGAATATCTGCAGGATCATAATTTTTGTTGTAAAATTCACGAACTGTTTTTACAACAGCTTCTTTGAAAGCACTTAAATGCGTTCCTCCTTGTGTTGTATTTTGTCCATTCACAAAAGAATAATACGTTTCTGAGTACGACTTAGAACTATGCGTCATTGCTAATTCTATATCTTCACCTTTTAAGTGAATAATGTCATAAATTGTTTCTTCTTCTATATTATCTTTTAATAAATCTTTTAATCCATCTTTCGAAAAGAATTCTTCTCCATTAAAAATAATTTTTAATCCTGGATTTAAGTAAACATAGTTTTTCAACATTTTGTCTACGTACTCTTTTCGAAATTTAAAGTTGAGGAAAATTGTTTTATCAGGAACAAATGTAATTTTAGTCCCTTTTCTCAAAGATGACTCTTTTTCATCTTCTTGATTCAATAAAACACCTTTTTCAAACTCAGCAACTCTTGTTTTTCCATCACGAACAGATTGTACTCTAAAATAAGTTGATAAAGCGTTTACAGCTTTTGTCCCAACTCCATTTAACCCAACTGACTTTTTAAATGCTTGTGAATCATATTTACCTCCTGTATTCATTTTAGAAACAGCATCTACCATTTTTCCAAGAGGAATACCACGACCATAATCACGCACAGTCACTTCTTCATCTCTTAGATTAATTTCTATGGTTTTACCAGAACCCATTACAAATTCATCAATACAGTTATCTACAATTTCTTTTAAAAGGATATAGATTCCATCATCCTGTGAAGAACCGTCTCCAAGTTTACCTATGTACATCCCTGGTCGCATACGAATATGTTCGCGCCAATCAAGAGTTTTGATGTTATCTTCTGTATAATTAACTTGTTGATTTAGTTCTGACATTGTGAGATATGAATTTTGATCGAGTTTTACAAAAATAACACTTTTTTTTAGAATATTTTTATGGTATACTATTTTGATTTTGAGTAAAATCAATCTACTTTAACAACATGATAAAATCTAAATTACCAGAGGTTTCCACAACTATTTTTACTATAATGAGCAAATTAGCAGCAGAAAATAATGCAATTAATTTAGCTCAGGGATTTCCAGATTTTGATGCTGACCCCAAATTAATCAATCAGTTAAATTATTATGCATCCAACCATTTTAATCAATATGCACCGATGTTTGGGGTAGAAAAATTACGTGAATTATTAGCGGAAAAATACAATACGCTTTATTCTTGTAATTATGATTTTCAAGATGAAATTAATATAACGAGTGGAGCTAGCCAAGCTATTTTTAATGTAATTTCTACTTTAATTCATCCAAATGATGAAGTTATTATTTTTGAACCTGCATACGATTTATATCAACCAACAGTAGAATTGTTTGGAGGTAAAATAGTTCCTATTGAATTAAAATATCCTGATTACAAAATAGATTTTAATGAGTTGAACCAAAAAATTACTTCAAAAACAAAACTTATTATTGTTAATAATCCTAATAATCCAACCGGGAGAGTTTTAACAGAAGATGACCTTAAATCTTTTGAAAAAATAATAACTAACAATGATTGTTATTTATTAGCCGATGAAGTATATGAACATATAACTTTTGACAATAAAAAACATAAAAGCTTTACTCAATTAACTACCATTAAAGATAAAGTTTTTGTAGTTGGTTCTTTTGGAAAATTATTTCATATAACAGGATGGAAAATTGGTTATATTTTAGCTGAAAAAGAATTAATGATAGAATTTAGAAAATGTCACCAATTCAATACATTTTCTACACACACACCTTCGCAGCATGCAATTGCAGATTATTTAGAAAATCCTGAAAATTATTTATATCTAAATGATTTTTTTCAACATAAAAGAGATTTATTCATAAATAATCTTTCATCAACTAAATTCAATATTTTACCTTGTGAAGGGACTTATTTTCTTAATGCGAATTATTCTGCCATCAGTAATTTATCCGATAATGAGTTTGCAACTTTATTAACAAAAGAATATAAAGTTGCTACAATTCCTGTTTCTGCTTTTTATAAAAACAAAATTGATAATCATGTTATTCGATTTTGTTTTGCTAAAAAAGATGAAACCTTATTGAAAGCAATTGAATATCTAAATAAGTTATAAACATAAAAAAAGAGGCTGTCTCAAAC
>DJDD01000085.1 GCA_002430925.1 Flavobacteriales bacterium UBA5933 | reverse complement strand
CTCCGAAACCTTCTTTTTGGCTGATAAAAAAGAGGGTATTTTACAATCTTGAATGTAATCAAAACAAAAAAATGACCTAAAATAGAAAAAAGATAATCCTTAAATTATTTAGTTGAAAAAAAATAAAATTATCATTCGTATAATTTATTTTGTGACATTAAAAAAGCATTTAATCATCTAAATATTAAAATTATCAGGATTAAATGCTTTTTATTTTTTTTTAGAGCTTTTCAATCTCTTATTCCTTTTTATCAGGGAATATAATTGATATTATTACTGATAATATTAGAATACTTGCAACTATACCTAATGATATTGGTGACGAAATATGGTACCAAGGAGAAATCAACATTTTAACTCCAATAAAACTCAAAATAATTGCCAAACCATATGGTAATTTACTAAACATATGAATAAAGTTAGCCAATAAGAAATAAAGAGATCTAAGTCCTAAAATTGCAAAAATATTAGATGTATAAAGAATAAAAGGATCTTTTGAAATTGCAAAAATTGCAGGAATTGAGTCAACCGCAAAAAGCACATCTGTAACCTCTATAACAGCTACAACAACCAACAATGGAGTTGCTACTTTTAGACCATTTTGGATAGTAAAAAATTTATCTCCATCATAATTATCGGAAACTTTATAAAATTTCTTTACAAGACGCGCTCCTACCGTTTGGCTAAAATCCTCATCATCTGCGTCATCATCTTCTCCCCAAGATTTAATACCAGCATAGACTAAAAATAAACCAAATAAAGTCATAACTACATTAATTTTAACAACTGTACCAAAAATATTCATTTCTGGAAGGTATGTAAGGTTAATTATACCTACACCTGCAAAGATGAAAATAGCTCTAAAAATTAAAGCTCCTATAATTCCCCAAAAAAGAACTTTGTGATGTAGATGCTTTGGAACTTTAAAAAATCCAAAAACAAGTATAAAAACAAAGAGATTATCTACTGATAGCGCTTTTTCTATCCAATAAGCAGCTTGAAATTGTGTAAATTTTTCAATTGCAAGTTCATGTCCTCCAGCATCTTGATTGAAGACCCAATATACGACACCCGAAAATACCATTGCTAATGAAATCCAAACACCAGTCCAAATAGTTGCTTCTTTTGATGTTACTTCATGTGCATTTTTGTTAAAAACCCCCAAATCTAAAAGTAGCATAATAATAACTACTATTACGAAACCTATTACTAGGCCAGGGTGTAAATCGATAATACTTTTATCCATTGTCTTAAATTATTTATTTGTTAAAGTTATATACATTAATCGCCCTCCGTCTTCATCAGAAAGCATTATTTTTTTTTGATCAATTAATTCTACCATTGTATTAATAGGAACAGATTTATTTTCTGTTATGTCTTTCATATTTGGAAGACTTTGATTAACTAATACCCATTTATTTTGATAAAATGTAAAATATCCAACAGGCTTTTTATCTTCATTCGTTAAACTTTCATTTCGAATTACTTTTTTAGATATATGCCATTTGAAAAGATATTGATTATGATAAACCATTAATCTATGATTTTCTGGTTTCCAAACATCATCTTTAAATTTATAATACAAGTCTACAACTGGTAAGGTTTCTTTATGTGACGTTCCACAAAAAGGACATTTTGGTTTTGAAGTATTATCAAAAACATACCATTTCTCATCACATTCTGTATTAGTACAAGGTTGAATAAGATCTACTGTTTTTAATAAAGCTGTTTCCCATTCGTTTGCTATAGGTCGCAACATTGGATTGTGTAAACCATCAATAAATGCTCTTTTGAACAAATCTGCCAAATATGGACCAGTTGCAGAAAATGAAATTTTATTTGGATCTCCCCAGAAAATATTCCATTTTTTTAATTGATCAGTTTTAACTCTATTTGTAGTATCTGTTGGATGTTCGATAAAAATTGCTTTTTCGCCCATTGAAAGAACTTCATCTGTCTCCGAATCTAAATCCCAAATTTTATCTCCCCGTAAAGGATGTCTTCTTAATAAATACATATAGATTAAAACAGCCAACGCATGTAAGTCTGTCTTTTGATTAGGCAAAACTCTATGAGGATCTTGTAAAGGCAAATGTTTTGTTTTTAGAACCTCAGGTGCGATAAAATCTGCTGTACCAATAACTTCTGGAGGAAATAATCCTGGAACAACTAAACCGTCTATATCAATAATTGTAGCTGACTTTGTAATAGGATCTACCAAAACATTGTTATATGACAAATCTGAATGAGCTAGCCCCATTTGATGCATTTTTTTGACACCCCTCGAAATGTTTATCGCTATTTGAAAATAACTTAACCAATCCCCAAGCTCAGATTTATCTAAAGATAATGGATATTGTTGATTTCTAAAAGATGGTGTTGTAAACCATTTACTTAGTTTTTCTCCTCCTTTAATGGTTTCATTCGATGAATATCCTTTACTAAAGAAAAATTTAGATTTATAGATTGGCACTATAACTCCAGTTTTACCATTTATCTCTACCGCATCATAAGGCCACCTAAAAATTTCTTCTAAAAAATAATCTGGGCTATTCCCGTTTTTTATATTATCGAGATATAATTTGACTATCCTTGTTATCCTTTCTTTTTGATTGAAATCAAGTGGATCTCTAAAAAAAGCAATAACATATTTTTTATCAGGAGAAAAATAAACATCTTTCACTCCTCCTTTTTTGGGATTACCGTCATCTATATATTCATAAGATTTGGTATTATCTATGATTGAATTTACTCTAATTATATTCATAATCATTTTAGTATATAATAGCTAAAGTTCTATCATCATGGTTTCCTTTGCTCCAAAAGTCCATCCAATTAGAAAGCTGAATTTTAATTTCAGTATCATTTTCAAAATCAACTTTAATTTTATCTTCGTTTTCTCCATCTAAATCTCTTAAAAATTGTTTCCAAGTATCAATATTCTCCAATTTACTTTCTACAATAAATTTTGGATCGTAAATACCATCTGTCATTAAAAAAATTTTAGAAAAGTCCTTGAAACAATTTATTCTAAAACGATTCACCATATCTGGATTAGAAAAAATTTCAGGCATTGTTATAAAACGAGTTCCTCCACCAAATTCTCCTATATCTAAAAAATTAAGTAATTTTACGTTATCGTCTTTTTTTTCTAAAACATTAATAGGACAATCTCCTACACCAAAAGATAAAATAACATAACCAAAACTAAATTTTTTAATTAGTGTAAAAATTAAAGTAGTATGTAAATCTTTTAAATCTAAAGCTTCGGTTTCAGCAAAATTTATAATATCTGAATGAAGATGTTTTACTTTAGTATATAATTTATTAATAATAATACTTTTACTTTTTAATTTTAAATTTTCTGATGTTTCATGATTCATTGATTCAATAACTTCTTCTGTTATAAACTCCTCTAATTCTTCTGAATAGAAATTTTGAACCTCATTAGAAAGTTCCTGTAAGAATTCATAATCATCAAAACTTTTCACAATTCTATTTGTTACAAATTGAGAGCCAGCTCGTGAAGCTCGTGAAGAACCTGCTCCATCTGCAAGAGCAACTATTGACCAATTATCTGATAATTGTTCAATTGCAAAATCATCATCCCTAAAAGTTCCTTCGTGTGCATGAGAACGACCTCTTTTAGATGCTATCACAATTTTTTTATCTAAGAAAGTTGATTGTAATCTTCCCTAAAAACCGTACCGTTTAAAAATATAGTTTATTAACTTAGGGATAATTATGAAACAGAGCAATTTTACAGAAGTTCAGATCGTCAAGATCTTATCAGAACAAAATCAAGGCAAAACAGTCAATGAAATTTGTCGTGAACATGGAATAAGTCAACCCACTTTTTATAAATGGAAGAGTAAATATGGCGGAATGGAAGCCCATCAATTAGCTCAATTAAAGGAACTAGAGAAGCAATTGTCCCAATATAAAAGAATTGTAGCAGAGCTTACTTTGGAAAACGTAGTTTTAAAAGATGTTATCGAAAAAAAGCTATAACGCCTTGTGAAAAACGAGAGTTGGTGTTGTATTCAAAAGAAAAACATCAGCTAAGTTCTCGCAGGGCTTGTCGTCTATTTAGCTTACGAACATCCGTTTTTTATTATCAAAAAGTACGTAAAGACGAGGATGATAAAATACGTTTTCAATTGATAGCGCTATCCAACGAGCATCAAACTTGGGGCTTTTGGATGATGCATCATCGTTTACGAAATTTAGGATTTACTTGGAACCATAAACGAGTCTATCGAATTTATACTTCGATGAAACTTAATCTACGTAATAAACGTAAAAAAAGACTTCCTGCAAGGATTAAAGAGCCACTTTTACGTCCGATTTATCCAAATGTAACGTGGAGTATGGATTTTATGCATGATAGTTTAGAAAACGGAAAAAGCGTGAGAAGTTTGAATATTATAGACGATTTTAATCGAGAAATTTTGAGTATTTGTATCGACACAAGCTTACCTTCAGCTAAAGTAATTTCTGAACTAGAAAAACTAATCGAATGGCGAGGGAAACCTGAGAAAATTAGAGTAGATAATGGTCCAGAATTTATTGCTGAAAAACTAAAACTATTTTGTCAAAAAAAAGCCATTGAATTATATTATATTCAACCTGGGAAACCTACGCAAAATTCGTTGATTGAAAGATTTAATAGAACTTTTAGAACAGATTTTTTAAATGCTTATTTATTTGAAAATATCAAAGAAATGAAAAATTATACAGAAATTTGGATGTGGATGTATAACAATGAAAGACCACACAGTTCTTTACAATATCTTTCTCCTAGAAATTTTTTATTGAAATATGGTAAGGTCAAAAATCCTAATGATTTTCCTACATTTCAAATTAATCAAAATAATAATACAATAATATTAAATAAAAACTCTACTTTTAAGTGTTCTTAACAAGGGGAAGATTACATAGATTTAAAATGTTGTATTAATCGTTGTCTAATATTAATACTTTTCCCAATGTAGATAATTTCATCATTATCATTCATTAAATAATATACGCCACATATATTTTTTGGAACTCTTTCAACTAAAGCTTTCAATCTATCATTCAGAACCATAATACAAAATTACATTATTTACTTTAAAATGAATAATTATAATAAACGATCATTTTTGTAGTATAAAAAATAGAGATTTTGAATCAATTCGAAATCTCTATTTCTAATATTTATGATTTTTCTACTTAACTACCAATTGTTCGAATGGTTTTACCATCAAGATAAACCTTTTCTGATAATATAATGGTGCTACCTTCTATGATTGAACTTGTATCAAACCCTCGTTTATAAAATTCTTTTTTTAGTGCTTCCAAATAATATTGTCTGAAATCCCCCCAATTTATTTGATGAACTTCATGATTAAAAGACTGAATTAGTTCATAATCTGCAAGATTTGAAAATCTTTTCTCAAAATTTTTTAAATAATTTTCCATTGTTCTAAAATTTAAATTAATAATTAAAACAACAGGATTAGAAATGAATAACCTTTATTTTGACAAGTTGTCCTCATTCTAAACCACCGTAGTAGGTAAATACTCGGTTGGTGTTTTGCACAAAGCAAAATCTCCTGATGATGTATCAAATTTATATAAATAATTGATTAAAACCAAAAAAATAAAAGAAATAACATCTAGAATTTATTTTTTTTTATACTGTTAATCAGTTGTTTAAAAATATGGTTATAAATAAATATTTGAGTGTTATAATTTTTAGAATGATTACTATTTTACGTTGTATAAATTTTTTCAAAAAGACTTATCTTTGTTATCCAATGAAAAAAGATATCAATCAACTCGATCCAAAGGAATTTATTCTGATAAAAGGAGCAAAATTGCATAATCTGAAAAACATAGATTTAGCAATTCCCAAAAATAAACTTGTTGTAATTACCGGAATGTCTGGTTCTGGAAAATCAACTTTGGCTTTCGATACATTGTATGCAGAAGGACAACGTCGTTATGTAGAAAGTTTATCTTCCTATGCAAGACAGTTTTTAGGAAAATTAGATAAACCACAAGTAGATTATATAAAAGGAATTGCTCCAGCAATTGCAATACAACAAAAAGTAAATTCTACCAATCCTCGTTCTACTGTTGGTACAACAACAGAAGTTTACGATTATCTAAAATTGCTTTATGCACGAATTGGAAAAACATATTCGCCAATTACAGGAGAATTAGTTCAGAAAGATTCTGTAACTGATGTTGTTGATTATCTTAAATCGTTTCAGCCGGAAACTAAGTTTATTTTACAAATAAAATTAGTTGTTCCTGAAGAACGTACATTTCCTGAGCATCTTACCATATTACAACAACAAGGTTTTACACGATTAAGTATTGATGGTAAACAAGTCAAAATAGAAGATTTAATATCTTTTAATTTTTCTCCACAACCAGAAAATGAAATACATCTTATTATAGATCGTATTGCTTTACCAACAGAAGATGAAGAATCATTTTATCATCGTTTGGCTGATTCTATAGAAACTGCTTTTTTCGAAGGAAAAGGAGAAATTATTATTGTTAATATAGAAAATGATTCATATAAATATTTTTCTAATAAGTTTGAAGCAGATGGATTAATTTTTAATGAACCTAATATTCATTTCTTTAGTTTTAATAATCCTTATGGAGCTTGTCCTACCTGCGAAGGATATGGAAAAGTGATAGGTATTGAAGAAAATTTAGTTATACCTAATAAATCATTATCGATTTATGAAGATGCTGTAGTAGCTTGGAAAGGAGAGAAGATGAGTGAATGGAAGATGCATTTTATAAAATTTGCTAAGCAGAAAGATTTTCCTATTCATAAACCTTATTTTGAATTGACTGATGAACAAAAAGATTATTTGTGGCAAGGTGATTCTAATTGGGAAGGTATTAACGGATTCTTCAAAATGGTTGAAGAAAATACCTATAAAATTCAATTTCGTGTAATGCTTTCTCGTTACAGAGGAAAAACAACTTGTCCTACTTGTAAAGGTAAGCGTCTTAGAAAAGAAACAAATTATGTAAAAATAGCTGATAAATCAATCAATGATTTGGTCGATTTACCTTTAAATGAATTATATGAATTCTTTTCAACGATAGAATTTAATGATTATGATAAACAGATTGCTGGACGAATTATTTATGAAATTAATTCACGTCTTAAGTTTTTATTAGATGTTGGTTTGGAGTATTTAACGTTAAATAGAGCATCAAATACTTTATCTGGAGGAGAATCACAAAGAATTAATTTAGCGACATCTTTAGGAAGTAGCTTAGTAGGTTCTATGTATGTGTTAGATGAACCATCAATTGGATTACATTCTCGTGATACAAAGAAATTTATTACAATTTTACATCGTTTACGAGATTTAGGGAATACAGTTATTGTTGTGGAGCATGATGAAGACATTATGAAAGCTGCAGATTATATTATAGATATTGGTCCTGAAGCTGGAACACATGGAGGTGAAGTTGTTTTTGAAGGAACGTATAAAGAATTACTGAAAGCTAATACACTTACATCTCAGTATTTAAACGGTAAAATGGAAATAGAAGTTCCGAAACATCGTTTAAAATCGTCTAATTATTTAAAAATTATTGGAGCACGAGAAAATAATTTAAAAAATATAGATGTCAAATTTCCATTGAATGAGTTGACTGTTATTACAGGAGTTTCTGGCTCGGGAAAATCAACATTAATGAAAGATATTCTTGCACCAGCTGTACAACGTCATTTTGAAATTTTTGGAAATAAAATCGGAGATTTTGATGAATTGGTAGGTGATTTACGCCAATTAGAAGGAATTGAATTAATCGATCAAAATCCTATTGGTAAATCATCTCGTTCTAATCCTGTTACTTATGTAAAAGCTTACGATGATATTCGTAATTTATTTGCTTCACAAAAAGCAAGTAAAGTAATGGGATTCCAAGCCAAACATTTTTCTTTTAATGTTGATGGAGGAAGATGTGATACATGTAAAGGAGAAGGTACAATTACAATTGAGATGCAGTTTATGGCTGATGTTGAATTGTTATGTGAAGATTGTCATGGAGAGCGTTTTAAGAAAGAGGTTTTAGAAGTTAAATTTGAAGGTAAATCAATTTCAGACATTTTAAATTTAACAATTGATGATGCGATAGAATTTTTTGGAGAGTTTAATCAAAAAAAGATTGTAGATAAATTAAAACCACTTCAAGATGTTGGTCTTGGATATGTAAAATTAGGACAATCATCAAATACACTTTCTGGTGGTGAAGCACAACGTGTTAAACTTGCTTATTTTTTAACCAAAGGAGAGACGACAAATAAAACTTTATTTATTTTCGATGAACCTTCTACTGGATTACATTTTCATGATATTCAGAAATTAATAAAAGCATTACGAGCATTAATAGATTTGGGTCATTCAGTTTTTGTGATAGAACACAATATGGATATCATAAAAGTTGCAGATTGGATAATTGATCTAGGTCCAGAAGGAGGGAAGAAAGGTGGATATTTAGTAGCGGAAGGAACTCCAGAAGATCTTATAAAAATAGAAACTTCTTACACAGCTCAGTTTCTTAAAGATAAAATTTAAAAGTAATTATAATTTCGATTATATCATTACTTTAATGATATAATCGAAATCCTAATGAAGTACACATGGATGAATGTTTATCAAAAAGTAGATGAACCAACTCTACAACATCATCCGTTTCTCTAGCAATAGAAAAATAGTATTGATCAAGTACAGTACTTAAAATAGGAGAAGGGTTTACATAACCAGATAATGCCTTTGCACCAGTAACATCAAGAAAAAATTGAAAAGATTCATCTTCTAAATCTAGATTTTTTATATTAGAGAAATGAACTATTTTATCTGTTAACTTACCTTGAAAAAACTCCGCGATTTCTTCTAAACTATAATAATAATCATCTATTTGTATTTGATTTTCATCACCTTGAAATACTAAATAAATAATTTTATAGTCTTTAAAATCTCTATCATGATATAAAAGATTGCTAATACTTTCCTCAAAACTTTCTATACTATCACAAGTTTTATATATACTTGTAATTTCGAATTTTTTAGCTAGTTTATGTAAGAAATCAATTAATATAGTATCATTTTCAACTTCTATATTTTCAACGCCTTCCAAACAAAAAATTTTGAAATCATCCATCTCATCAATTATAGAAATATCATTCATTATTATTAATTTTAATACACAAATTTAAGCAAATTACATCCTAACATTTATTTGTATTATAATAATATTTATAGATTAGTTTTTAGTGAATAACATTCATATTTTCTATTAAATAAAATATAAGCAAATGATTATACGGTTTTTTAATTGTCAATTACTTTTTTTTTATTTTTTTGGGCAATCACTACGTGCCGCGCTTTCCGCTCCCAATCTTTTTACTTCGCTAGCACGCTCCGCAAAAAGGATTTCCACTACAATCGCTATTGCAATCATTAACTTTATTTTTATTCGATTTTAAATACTTAAAAACAGTAGATTAAAAAATAAATAGTAATTTTAATCAATACACCTACAACCTAAATTCTAATGTTAAATAACAATTATATTATTTATCGACTTCAATCTGGAGATTCATTTGCTCATCTTGCACATAAATTTAATTTATCAGAAGATGATTTAATATCTTTTCATAATCAAAATTGTAATAACAATTCACAAATTTATTTCAAAGATATATCGGGATTAAACGAAATATATATTCCTATAAATTATAAAAACATCCGAAGAGATAGATAAATTATTATTATCACAACGACCAAATTATGCATTAGATTCAGATTTTTATAAAGAAAAATATAAAGTACAAGAAATAGTTACAAATAACAATGAATCTACAGACTTAGATTATGATTTATCACTTGTATTTGATAAAATAGATAACGAAAATGTTGTTACAATTCATCGAGATCAATTGAATAAAAAAGGGAAGCAATTATCCAATAAAATGCAAGAATTGGCTTTATGGTCGTCTCAAAGTTTATTTCCAATTTCTTTTCTTCTTGATCAAAAAAATACTCCAATTAAGATCAAAGATTATGATTCATTAAAAAATGCCTTTCAACAGAACAAAAATTGAAGAT
>DJDD01000084.1:7719-22168 GCA_002430925.1 Flavobacteriales bacterium UBA5933 | reverse complement strand
CAATCCCTGAAAATAAAAAATTAGAAGATGCAGAAAAATTCTTTAAAAATGTAAAAGGTGTTTCTCTTATTTCTAAAAATTATATATTGAAATTAGATTAAAGTGAATATCAAATATTCACTTTTTTTAATCTCTTAATTTTTTTCACATTTTTATCTTTAGTATTAAATATTTATCAACTATTTATTCTATTAATAACAAATAAGTTAAAATAAAAAACTTAGATTAAACGATTAAATGCAAACAAAAAACTTAACTTTTTTTTAATTTTAATTAGAATAAATCCAAATAAAAACTACATTTGCAATGTTTTTAGACCATACAAACATTACAAATGAAAAAGAAAATAATTTTAGTTTGTCTACTTCATGCAGCTCTTCAAAATGCCTATGCTCAGCAAAAAGATGATGTAGAATTAAACGAAACATTAATTGAAACTACAAGAATTCCGGAAATCAAAAAAAATTCAAGTAGCTCTGTCATCATCGTATCAAAAAAAACAATCGAATCTTTAGCTCTTGCCAATCCAGATATGTCAGTTATTCTTGGGTTAGCTGTACCATCAATTGGTTTAAGTTCGAATACAACAAGTAATCGATCGCAAACAATGCGTGGTCGCCAGATGTTAATTATGATTGATGGTATTCCACAATCTACACCTCTTAGAAGCACAGATAGAGATATTCGTTCTATAAGTCCATACGCAATCGAGAGAATTGAAGTTATAGAAGGAGCTAGTTCTCTTTATGGTGCAGGAGCTGTTGGTGGAATTGTAAATTTTGTAACTAAAAAAGCTCATACAGACAAAGCATTTAATGGAGAAACTTCCATTGCTTTATCTGACCACAGATTTAAACAAGGAGATCATGCTTCTGGATATAAAATTAATCAACAATTTTATGGAAAAATCAAAAAGTTTGATTATTTAGTAAATGCTGGAATTCTAACTTCGGGTAGAGGTATTGATGGAAATGAACAAATTATTTCTCCTCGTTACGGTCTAAGTGATGTATCTCAAAAAAATATTTTAGCTAAAATTGGTTACGATTTTTCTGAAAACACACGCTTAGAAGCAATGTACAATTATTATTCTAGTGAACAAGATACTGATTTACTTGCTTCTGGTGGTAAATATTTAGAATCTCCAAGAGTTGGTGTTTTAGGAACTCAAGATCCTGCTGCAGTAAATGAGGGTACAAAATACAATCATAATGCTTACCTTAAATTAACAAGTAAAAATATTTATAAGAATACAAATCTTGATGCTTCTGTTTATACACAAAGTTTGTATACTATTTTTGATTATAGAGCTAACTCTACTAAAAGCCCTCGTTGGGAAGAAACTGGTGGACAAGCAACTATAAAAGCTCAAAAATTTGGAGGAAGATTAAATCTTATTTCTACAATTGATATTTCTAATGATATAAAAACAACTGTTCTATATGGAGGAGATTATATGTTAGATGAAACAAGTCAACCTCTTGTAGATGGAAGATTATGGGTTCCTAAGTTAAAAGCATATAATACAGCTGGATTTATACAAACTGTAACTAATATTTATGGTAAATTAAATTTTAAAGCTGGATTTAGATATGATAATATTCTTGTAAAAGTTCCTGATTATCATACTATACCAAATAAAAAAGATCAAGTTTGGCCTTTTGTTAAAGGAGGAAATTTAAATTATAGTAAACCTACATTTAATTCATCTTTACAATATTACGCAGCAAAAGAATTTAATCCTTACGTGTCATTTTCTCAAGGGTTTGCTATTTATGATTTAGGTCGAGTTTTAAGAACTGCTAACGAAGATGTTGTTAGTAAAATACAAACTGATCCTGTTGCTACTAATAATTATGAAGTTGGTTTTACAAGTAGATTATTTAATAAAGTTAATTTTAAAGGTGCATATTATTGGTCACAATCTAAATTAGGAAGTGATTTAGTTGCTGGAGATGATGGATTCTGGAAAGTTGTTAGAAATCCACAATTAATTCATGGGTTTGAATTACAAGCAGATTCTCAAATTAATAAATACGTATTTTTAGGTGCTTCATACTCACAATTAGAAGGAAAATTAAAATCTGATGGTTCTTCTAGCTATGATCAATACATGTCTGGATTAAGTATTCCTGCTCCAAAACTTACATTATACACAACATTAACTCCTTTAAAAGATTTTGGTATAAATGTAATGTATACTCATACATCAAGTAGAGATAGATTTACACCTGTAAATAATGTTTACGCTGAGGGTGAAGGAAAAGTTTCTCCAATTGACTTATTTAATTTATCTGCAAACTATAGATTAAAAAATACAAGATTAAGTTTAGGAATAGAAAACTTATTCAATAAAACTTATTACACAAGTTCTTCTATGATTATGGCAAGAGATGCAGAATATGCTAGAGGAAATGGTAGATATTACACACTTGGATTCACTGTAAGCTATTAATAATATATTATAGTTTATCTCAATTATATCTTATTTTAAATCATAGTTCTATTAATTTTTCGAATTTCATTTGAAGAATTTGATAGAACTATGGTCGTTTATAACAATACCCATAATTAGTACCACAATATCTAGAAATAGTACCAAACTAAAGCTACCTATAACAAGTAACTTTGTCCATATATAATGGATATTATGAATGATTGGAATGAAACTCTAATTAGAGAGGAGAATGAAAAATTCAGAACCGAAGTTGCCACAATGGACAAACAAGGTACTAGAAAATGGATATATGCAAAAAAACCTTCTGGTAAATACACCAACTATCGTCAAATAGTATCAACAATACTTTTATTATCACTTGTTATACTTCCGTTTATAAAATTACCAAATGGTAATCCTATTTTTAAGTTTGATGTATTTAATACTATTTTTATACTTTTCGGATATCCTTTTTTTACAACAGATTTCTTTCTATTAGCTATCGGTATGATTGTAAGTGTTGTATTTATTATCATATTCACAACTGTATATGGAAGATTATTTTGTGGCTGGCTTTGTCCACAAACTATTTTTCTAGAGTTTATCTTCCGTAAAATAGAATTTTTAATAGAAGGTGATAGAAACAAACAAATGCGACTTGATAAACAAGAATGGAATGAAGAAAAAATTATTAAACGAGGAAGTAAATGGTTAATTTTCGCAATTATTTCTTTATTTTTTACCAATGTATTCTTGGCTTATATGTTAGGTGCAGATGTTTTAATTCAATATATCTTAGATGGACCTTTTGAACATTTTACAATGTTTTTAGGTATGATTATCTTCAGCGGTTTATTCTACTTTGTTTTTGCTTGGTTCAGAGAACAAGCATGTACTTTGGTTTGTCCTTATGGACGTTTTCAAGGTGTTTTAGTCGATAAAAAAACTATGCAAGTTTCTTATGATTATGTACGTGGTGAAGGAAAAATTGGGCGTTCTAAATTTAGAAAAAATGAAGATAGAAAAAAAATTGGAAAAGGAGACTGTATTGATTGTGGACAATGTGTTGCTGTTTGTCCAACAGGTATAGATATAAGAAATGGTTCTCAATTAGAATGTGTCAATTCTACAGCTTGTATGGATGCTTGCGATGATGTAATGTCTAAAGTTGGTTTTCCGACAGGGTTAGTAAAATTTGCTTCAGAAGAAAACATATCTCAAGGTACTCCATTTAAAATTAATGCAAGATTAGTTGCTTTTTCTGCTGCTCTAATTTTAATGCTTGTTGCCATGACTTCATTTATGGTGAATAGAAGCGATGTAGAGGTTAAATTTTTACAGGTTCCAGGAAAAGATTTTTCTGTAGAAGGTGAATATATTACAAACACACTGCAATATAACTTAATGAATAAAACTAATCATACCTATAAATTGACAGTGGATGTAAAAACGTTTCGTGATGGAAAAGCTGAAATTTTGAATGAAGATCATCAATTTATTTCTCTAGATAAAGGAAAATTAAAACAAGGGTTAATAAAAATAAAAATTCCTAGAAAAGATTTAACTTCTTATAAAGTTCCTATCGATTTAGAAATAAAAGACATGAATGGTAAGGAAATCGACAATTATGTCATAAGTTTTATGGCTCCTTTTTAGATATATTATGAATATTAAAAAAGAACTTATTTTTCAGAATAAGTTCTTTTTTTTGTTCTTTAATTTTTATTTGGGCGTTACCTACGGTACAGGCTTTCCATTACAATCTTTTTCTGAAGAAAAAGGATTTTCATTACAATCCTTAACGCATTTTTTTAGTTATAATATGAAATAACGATTGAATTAGAAATTCGTTTTTACAATTTTTAACGAAATTAAAAATTTCTCATTAACGCAGTACTTGTAAATCATCTATTGTCCCACCTCTGGGAATGTATAGATAGAGATGAGTACTAAATGCATTTTTATCATTATTATATAAATAAAACAAAGAAGATCTACCACGTAAACGAACATCTTCTTCGTTACTTTGGATTAAAGATAAAATACGTCCATCGCCATAAAAAACCATTTTATGCCCAAAATCTTGCCAATCCTTTTTTCTTCTAGCTCCTTCAATAACTTCTTCATACATTTTATTCACTCTTTCTTCTGTCTCATACTCTGTAATAAAATCTCTGATATTATTATCAAATTGCATTTGAAGTATATTCTCTAATTTATCAGTTGTTAAATTATTGCGGTAAACATCATAAATCTGTAGAGCTTTTTCTTCTAGCTTTTTTGGGTCGAATTTTCGTAGGTCTTCGCCGGCTGTCCAACTTTCTAATTCGTAAGGTACTTTAGCCTCGAACTCTACCGAATATTCGTAGTATTTTTTCCCCATACCAGCAAAATATTGTCCACCAGAGTAACCTTTGGCTTTTATTTGTGGGGCTTCGCCTTGTAGTATAATTTTTTCATTATCTATTTCTAAACCTGTTACATTATCATTCACTAAAATTTCGAAGCTCAATTTAGCAAATTGAGACAATACATCACTTCCTTTGTTGTATTCTTTGGGAGCAGGGTAAATACGAAACGTTAGTTTTTGTTTACCACTTTTCAGAATAGCTCTGTTAATATAAAATGGCGTTCCAGATGTTGAATATTTAAATCGTTTTTCTATCGGAAAATCGTTTACCAACATTTCGTACAAGCACAAACTGTTGTGTACATAGATATAGTAAATCGGTTCTTCGGGGTAATGTTTGATTTCATTCAACATCTTTTCTTTATAGTTATCTAAAGTTATTTTATCTGGATTCATATTTTTTATTTCTTCTTTGTTTTGTCCGCAACAAACCAAGAAAAAGCTAAACAAAAAACATATTGGTCCTAAATTCCTCATTAACACAATATTTATAAATTACCTATCTACATCTATTTGTAAATATTACATTTTTCATTTTTATTCATTAGTTTTTATTCTTTTTAATTGAATTCATAAGCCCTTTGGGGTATTCTTGATAAAAAAACGAAACAATACTTCGATAAACTCAGTACAAGATTCATCAAGACTATAAATCTATTTGACTAAAAATTAAAACGATTCGGAATGATTTAAAAATTCGCATTCGCTCATTAAATCATTTTTCCCTAATCTTATTTTATTTTCTTAACGTCATAGATTTAAGGTCAAAATTTAGCTAAATAGAAAACTTATTGCACTACAGTACAGAATTTTTACAAATAATACTTTTTTAAGAAATCTTCTATTTTTAGTTTTTTAGTTTTATCACCTCTTTTTTCATTAAATTCAATGATACCTTCTTCCGAATTATTATTTATAAAATCGAATGTGATTGGTGTAACTTCTTTTCCTTCGGTATTAATTAAACCATATTTATAATCAACATTTGATGTCCCCTTAATAACAATAAAATAGTCATTTATATTATAAAAATTTTTAATATCATCATATTCTAAAGATATATATTCTAATTTATTGTTTATTAATATCCTTTTTTTTGTTGAATCAATTGCAACATATAACTCTGGAAAATCTAGTTCAGAATTATATAAATAAAAATTATATATAGTTTTTATTTTTCTACCATTCAAATTAATTTTATTTAAATTTTTATCAAAAAATTCAGGTGTATTATTCAGGTAAAATTCTACGAAAGGTATATTCGGGTCAAAATCAATTTCTTCATAGTCAAATGGAAATATTATTTCCTTAAAATTTTTCATTATACCAAATTTTTCTTTTTTAATATCCTTTAAAATGTCAAAACCAGGTTTTACGCTTCCATAATAAGAGTATCCTAAATTTGATAATTTAACGAATTTTTTTTCTTTTTCATCTAGTCTATATTCAGAAAACTCATCAAATCCCTCTCCCTCATCTACATTAAAATACTCATTATCTACATGTTCTATATTTCTATATTTCGCTTTAACTAAAATTTCTCCATTTTTATTTAATATCCCATATAAACTTCTATAATTGTCTTTTTCTTCTTGACCATAAATATTGTATTTATTAAATTTTTTGTCTTTTGAATAAAGCGTCTCATTTTTAGAAATAATATTATTCTCTTTAGCTAAATAAATTTCTATTGACTTTACTTCATCAGGAAAATCAAAATTTATGAATTGATTTTCTAAAGTAATTATTTTTCTACCTGAATTTACAAGAGATTCATAATATTCTATTTCACTAAAATCTTCTTTCTCTTTTATTTCTTTGTTTAACTTATCTGCCTTCTGCTTAAAATCAGCTAACATATTTTTAGTATTAAAATGATTTTGATTGATTTGATTTAACAAATTAATTATTTGTTTCTTATCTTTTGCAACTAATACATTATTTAGAATTCTGGACAAATCTTCAATTTCATTTTTTATCTTGTGATGAATTTCTATAATAGGATATGAGCTCGATGTACTCGCACTCATTCTTATATTAGACTTATTAATTCCTTGAATATTTACTAAATCTTTTGAAATTGCAATAGGAATTTCTAATCCTAACTCAGATTTTTCAATTTTAATTATATGATTTTTAAAATTTATTTTTTTCTGTTCATAAGGTTTAATTACAATTTTCTCAATTTTTGCAGGATATTTTATTGACAAATTTACATTAACACTATCTATGCCTTTCAAACCAATCTCTTCTTTATTTATTTTATTACCTATAAAGTAATATTTCTCATTACTAATCTCTACATTATTTTCTATATAATCGAAAATATATTTTGAGTTTTTATAACTGTCATTAAATTTATGAAATAGGTCATCTCTAAACAAAAATTGCTTATTGGAAAATAATCTGAACTCCTTTTTATCTGGTAACGCTATATAAAATTGCTGTTCAAAATAAGAACTTAATACATATTCATTAAATTTCTCTTTGAGTAAAATAGAATCTATCTGTTTGAATTCTGGTACTGACTCTGTTAATTTCATTTTTACACTAGAAGAAACTGAAAGAGATATTCTATATCTTATAGTAGAAAAATCTACAATTTTATTTAAAAAAACGGTATCATTTCTTATTTGATTTTTGATTTCTTCTACATCTTTTTTTTGTAAAAATTCTACATAAGAATTTGCGTTACTCGTATTTTCTAAATTTTGTCCACAAGAAATTATAAATAAATTCAAGAAAAATAACAAAATGTAATTTCCAATCATTTTTTTCATTTTAACTATTTTTTTAATCTTCCTCATTAACGCAGTACTTGTAAATCGTCTATTGTTCCACCTTTGGGAATGTATAGGTAAAGAGGAACACTCATCGAACGACTTTCATCATTATACAAATAAAATAAAGCAGATTCACCTCTTAAGCGAACATCTTCTTCGTTACTTTGGATTAACGACAAAATACGACCATCGCCATAAAAAACCACTTTATGCCCAAAATCTTGCCAATCCTTTTTTCTTTTAGCATCATCTATTATATCAAGAAATAGTTGCTCTACCTTTTTTTTTGTTTGGAATTCTGTTACATAATCTCGAATATTATTGTCATAATCCATCCCTATCATATTACCCAGTTTATCTGATGTAAAATTATTACGATAAACATCATAAATAGATAAAGCCTTTTCTTCTAGCTTTTTTTGGTCGAATTTTCGTAAATCTTCGCCTGCTGTCCAACTTTCTAATTCGTAAGGCACCTTAGCATCGAACTCTACCGAATATTCGTAGTATTTTTGTCCCATGCCAGCAAAATATTGTCCACCAGAGTAACCTTTGGCTTTTATTTGTGGGGCTTCACCTTCTAGTACTTTTATCTCGTTTGCTATTTTTAAGCCTGTTACTCGATCATTTACCAAAATTTCGAAACTCAATTTAGCAAATTGAGACAACACCTCGCTATCTTTGTTGTATTCTTTGGGTGCAGGGTAAATACGGAAAGTCAGCTTTTGTTTGCCACTTTTCAGGATTGCTGTATTAATGTAAAATGGTGTGCCAGATGTCGAATATTCGAATCGTTTTTCTATCGGGTAATCGTTCACCAACATTTCGTACAAACACAAACTGTTGTGTACATAAATATAATACATCGGTTCTTCGGGATAATGTTTGATTTCACTCAACATTTTATCTACAAAGTTATCTTTTGTTATTTCTGTTTTCATGCTTTTTACTTCTTGTTTGTTTTGCGAACAGGCAAATAGGTTGACCAATAGAATGGTAAGGGTTATTATTTTTTTCATGTTTATACTATTAGTGGTACTCTTTTAAATACAAAGGTTCTTTCTTTGAACAGCGTAAATTCGATGTCTTTTTCTAATTCAGCTATAGATTTCCAATCTTTACCTTTATTCTTTTTTTTGGTGTCAATATTTCCTTTTATAACACCTTTTATTCCGGAAAAGAAAATTTTATCTTGGGATGTAGGTATATTTCCTCTACCAAAATCATAATTTCTTGTAAAGGCAATATACCCCCCTAGCTCAGCTTCTACTTTAACTGTTACTTTGTATTGTCGTGGATTAACAAACGGAATAAAATCTATGTCTGTCACAACTTCTCCATCTGCTTTTATTTTTGCATTCCCTACAATCATAGAACCGGGTGTAAAAGAAAAAGATGTTCCTTTTATGGTTTCGTTTATATTAGGAAAGGAACCTTTTTCGTTGTCTATAAAATTAATTTGTCGTGTGTTAAGGTCTACTTTTAATTTGTAGTCCATTGTGATACTGCTAGAGAAATTTAATTCTACTTCTAGTTTAGTTTCTCTAAACTTAGCATACAGTTTTTTTAGTGAATCATCTTGTTCGTATAGCTCTAGTAAATTGTATTTTTTATTGTAGTCTATTGCAATCAAAGGATCTGCTTTCACTCGCTCTTCGAATATACGTTTCATTCCTCCGCGTGCAACATCTAAATATATAGCACGGTAATTAGAAACTTTTGGCGAAATAAAAGTAAAACCTAATTCCTCTAAAAATTGTTTTAACTCCTTTAGCTTTTTAAATTTTTTTAGCTTTAAAATATGCTTTAGCCCTGCTGTAATATAAATAATAAGTAGTTGTATAATTACAAATAAAATAATGTTACTTATTTCTGCTAATACATTGTGCTCTCTGAAATAATTTTTTATTTTCTCGGGTTGTTTTCTGTTTTTACCATCCCTAAAGTTTGCCATCAAAAAAACAGCTGTTGCTATTTTTTTTGTTTCGTCGGAAATAAAAATTTCGTACAATGCTTTCAGAATATCTCTATCTATTGGAAGAATAAGTCCTATATCTTTCAAATATTCTATTGCTTTGTTTACAAAATCATCTAAAAGAGGTGTTCCTTTGTATAATGGATGGGAAATATCATTAAAATAAATTGGTGCTATATCATAAGCAAAATTGGTGCTAAATACAGCATCTGTAAATGCATTTATGTAAATAGTTTCCTGCATTGGATCAGAATAATAGGCACAGGTGTTTAAAGAAAATTTGTAGATATTATTGTAATTATTCCCTATGGCATCCAACGCGAATTGTAGAATACCTGCCTCTAAAGAATGTATTTCTTGGTCAATAATTGTTAGTTGATTTTTTTTCAAAGGATAATACTCTGTTGGCCCCAAACCCTGTACTACTTTTATTTCTGTTGCATGATCTCTTGTACAACCTTCGTTAGTCCATTTATTTATACGTAATTGTATCTTTTTTTTATTTGTTGCTGTAAAATCTGGTGCAATAGTGTCTATAATAATAGGCTTTGCTTGATTTTCTGCAATTAAAAATTTTAAGGTACTTCTTCTATTTTTTTCGTGTTCTGCTTCTGTATAAGCATCTTTTATAATTGGTTGAGATTTTCCGTAACCATGTGCTTTTATAAAACGTGGATTAACTCCTTTTTTTATTAAATAATCTACAGCAGCTTGTGCTCTTTTTTCGGATAATATTTGGTTGTATTCTTGACTTCCTCTTACATCTGTATGCGAACCTATTTCTACAGGAATAAATGCATTCCCGTTGATTAGGTATAATGCTATTCTGTCTAACTCTTGGGCTGCATTGGGTAGAATATCATATTTATCAAATTCATAATAAATGTCGATAATAAAATCGTGATAACCACCTGGTTTGTAATATTTAGAAAAACTACCTTCGTTGAAAAAAGGAATAAATACTCCTTCGTCTACAAGGCTAAGTTCTTCGAATTTACAGGTGTGTACTTCTTTTGGATTTTTGTCTGAATCGCCAATCAAAACAGGTTTTACATTGACTACATTTTCTATAAATGGAATACCAAAACGATCTGCTTCTCCTTTTACACGAAGAAAACGACCATGTATCACAGAAGGATTCTTTTCATTATCGTAAATATACCCTCCACTATTATAATTTGTAATACGGACATAAAAACGGTTTTCTATATTTTTGTTTATTTTAGTTCCTGCAAAATCACTTTCTTTATAATAGGGATTCTCCTCGTCTGGTAAAATGGTAAATGCTGTGTTTATAATTCCCTTATTTACATAAACATTGCATTCGTACTTTCGGAAAATACGATCCTCTTTTAAGGGATCATGATCGAAAGTTAAAAGATGTTTTATTTTTTCTAAAGTTATTTCACTATACATCAAAAACAACTCTATCGTGACATTACACTCATTAAGCCCTTCTGTTTCTGCATAGAAAACAACATCTTCATAAAACTTGAATGTAAAGAATCTACTATCTTCTTCTTCACCAACCTTTCGCCATTCGGTTTTTATAATTTTTGGTGTTGCTTTGGGTTGAAGATAAATACCAGTTACAAAATCATATTTTTCGCCCCATTTGGCTTCTACATAAAATTTGACATCACCCGCATATTTTTTGGGAATTATTAAATTAAAATTTTGATCATATTTCGCATGGGTTTCTTTTGATATTGGTTGTTTATCTTCATTAAAAACTCGCCAAACAACTCCCTTTTGTTTATCCTCTAAAGACGTTTGTGGAAACCATTCTATAGATAATGTTATACGCTCTCCGGCTTCTACTTTTATTGTTTTGTTTCCAATATATTCTCCTTTTGACTTATTGAGACTCTCATTCCAATAAATTCTTTTTATTCCTTTATTCATGGTCAGAAAGTGTAATTTCGAATGGGATTACTTCATTTTCCATAATAGTACTTATATCTACCAATGGATTGAGAACTCCTTGTACCACAGGATTTGTGTTTTTTATATTCTGAGTACTTAATTCCGCTATTTGTCCATGGTCTATGATTGTGATACAATCTTTTCCACCAATAGGACATGTTGCTTTACAGTCTTCTGTAATCACATGACCTCCATTACTAAAAGTTACTTTTTCGTAAAATCCTGTCCAAGAAGAAATCGTTGCAGAACAAGGAGAATTATTTTTCTTTTTACAAGAACCAAATGTATTTTTCTGAAACGTGGTACCTATATCTTTATGTGTTACAATAAGTTTTTCTTTGCCATCTTTATCGTTAGCATAATGTTTTTTTTGTGTATGTACTCTTAGTTTATCTGTTGTTGTTCCATAAGTGCATATACAAATTGCACCTTGTACAGCATAATGCTTTTCACTCATAGTATTTTATTTTTTTAGGTGGTTTTACAAAATTAGAGCATATTTTATATAGTTAATTTAAGTAAATATTAAGACATTTTGGCTATATCTATTTCAATTTTAACCTGCTCCATATTACCAAATAGTATAGTCATCGTTAGATTATGCAAGGTTTTATCTTCTGATACAAATCCTTTAAGGACATAACTCCATTGATGTTCTTTTTTGTTTGCTTTTAATAATTTTGCTTGTATCAATTTATTTATTATTGCATTGGAATAGGAGGCATCTTGACTTGCTTTTACTTGAAAATAAATAAGATTATCTTCGTTCATTTCCTTTTCTACCTTTGTTTCGGTCGTTACAAATGGTAAGTTAACCATTGCCATAATAGGGATTGTGTGATGGTATGGTTCATAATAACTTTTACCTAAAATAGTTCTTGTTTGTGTGATGTAAAAAATAAATGAATCGTTTTGTAAATGATGATCTAAAATGGTTTTATCTTCTATGATTTCATTAAATTTATTACAGTAGTTTATAGAAACTTCTCCTTTGAAATAATGTTCTATACTTGGTCTTTTTACATACCAACGTTCTACAATTTCATTATAGTTTTCTATAGTTAATCTATTATTAGTTTCTCTTTGTAATTGAATAGGATATATTACTGAATAACAACTTTCTGCTAATATATCTAACATAAAAGATAATTGTGCTTTATCTACATAAGATTCTTCCGACTTGTTTATTTCATAGCACATATTATCTGAACTATTTTTATAAATAAATAATTCAAAAAACTTTTTTGCTTCTTTAGTAGATTGGGGATAATATATTTTTGTAGTTAATCCGTAGTTTATAGGTAGAGAGGTCATCTGTAATACTATTTAATTTATCATCTTTTTATTTGATTATAAAAAGCTAGGAAGAAGAACCAAAACCTAAATGATATAACAATATATCATGTTTACTAACTACCCTATTCTTATCTCCCTAGCGAACGCTTCAGTATTTATATAATCAACTTTTATTCCAATCTTACTTATTGATTATAAAACAATTAAAAATTAAATGATTGCAATAGCGATTGAAGTGGAAATCCTTTGCTAATTAATGCATTTCAACTTAAACTATATGACCAATTAGCAAAGATTGAAACAAAAAGCGCGGCACGTAGTGATTGCCATAAATAAAGCTAGAGATTAAAAAAAACAGATAGTATAAAACAAAAAAACTAACCCAAAAAGGTTAGTTTTCTATCTTAATTTACTTTTACATTTTCTATTGCTGATCGATATAAATCTTCGTAAAGAGGAAGAATATTCTTTTTATCGAATCGGATAGCTTGTTCTTTTGCTCTAAGGCTAAAATCGTACAAACGCTTATCGTCCTCTAGAATATAAATAGCTTTTTGTGCCATCATTTCTACATCTCCAACTGGACAAACAAATCCTGTAACACCATCTATATTAACTTCTGGAATTCCTCCTGCATTAGAAGATACAACAGGTACATTTGCTGCCATTGCTTCTAAAGCTGCTAAACCAAAACTTTCTTGCTCGGATGGTAATAAAAATAAATCTGAAGCTTTTAAAACATCATTCAAATCGCTTACCATTCCAAGACTTTTTACTTTGTCCTGTAATCCAAAATCTTGTATTAACTGATCTGCCAATTCCCATTCTGGACCTTCTCCAGCAATAATCAATTTTGATGGAATTTGCTTTTGTATAATGTTAAACGTTTTTATTACATCTTCTATACGTTTTACCTTTCTAAGATTAGATGTATGTAAAATGACTTTTTCATTCGGCTGAGCAAAATTTGCTCTACAACACACACATTTCTCTGGTAAATATTGTTCGTTATCTATAAAATTCGGTACAACATCTATATGATTTGTAATATCAAAAGCCTTTAAAGTATCTTGTTTCAAACTTTCTGAAACTGAAGTTACAACATCCGACTCATTAATAGAAAACTCTACTGCCGTTTTATAAACAGGATGTTTACCTACCAACGTAATATCTGTCCCATGTAAAGTAGTTACAATTGGTAAATGATAACCTTTTCTTTTTAGCATTTGCTTTGTAAAGTATGCTGCATAGGCATGTGGAATTGCATAATGTACATGTACCAAATCCAATTGGTAATGCAATACTTTTTCATACAATATTGTACTTAAAGCTAAATCGTATGGTTGATATTGAAACAAAGGATATGTTTCTACATGAATACGATGAAAGTATATATTTGGTAATTTGATATTTAATCTTGCAGGTACATTGGTACTAAAAAAGTGTACTTCGTGCCCTTTCTCCGCTAAATCCATTCCCAGTTCTGTTGCTACAATTCCACTTCCTCCGTAAGTAGGATAGCACACAATTCCTATTTTCATTTTGCGTTTTTTTATTTAGACAAATTTAAGGCAAAATTGCATCATAAATTACTTGTCTTATATTTTCTCTTACTTTTTTAC
>DJDD01000084.1:0-7604 GCA_002430925.1 Flavobacteriales bacterium UBA5933 | reverse complement strand
TTTTCTCTTACTTTTTTAATAGAAAGATAATTTGGCTCTACAGTTTCATTGACTCTATTAGAAAGAAAAATATATACTATTTTATATTTCGGGTCAACCCAAACCATTGTTCCTGTGAAACCTGTATGTCCAAAACTTTCTGCTGAAGGTCCTGTTCGTAATGGATTAGTTATTTTATCGAAACCTGCTCCTCTATGATTTCCCTTAAATTGTTGCTTTGTAAATTCTTGTATAACTGAAGAATCTAAATATTTCTGGTCGCCATATTCTCCTCCATTCAAATACATTTGCATTAGTTTGGCTAAGTCGATAGAATTAGAGAATAATCCAGCATGAGCAGCTATTCCTCCCATCATTGCAGCTCCTTGGTCATGTACAAAACCATGTATTAATTGATTTCTGTAGGTTTTATCATATTCTGTTGGAACAATATCATTCAAAGAAAATTTTTCTTTTGGATTAAACGTTGTTCGATACATTCCCAAATCTTGATAAAATTTTTCTTGTACAATTTGATTTAAACCTTGTTGAAAATCTTTTTCTAATTTCTTTTTGAAGATATAATACCCTAAATCTGAATATTGATATGTTTTTTTTCCTAATGCCGATTTATAAATATCCTCGTAAATAGTATCTTTTATAGAATTAATAATAAAAATATTGTCAGTAACTTTTATTTGATGCTCCTCATCTTTTTTACGTGAATAAAAATCTAAATACAAACGAGCATTTTTTACATTGACTGTTTCGTTATAAAATCCAATCCAAGGTTTCAAACCTGCTTGATGTGCTAAAACTTCTCTTACTGTTAAGTTTGATTTATTTGTATTTTTAGCTTGTTCATCTATTTCTCCTAATGTTTGGTCTAAACTAAGTTTGTTATCACCTACTTCTAACATTAACAATGGAAGAGTTGCAGTTACTTTAGTTACAGAGGCTAAATCATATAAATCCGTCCATTTTACTTTTTCCGAAGAATTTTTATCTTGTGCTCCAAAACTTTTATCATAAATCACTTTACCATCTTTAGCAACCAAGATTTGCATTCCTGGTGTATAATGATTTATAACCGCATTATTTGCTAGTTGATCTATTTCTAAAAGTTTTTTTTTGAAAGACCAACATTTTCAGGAGCTGTAAATCCTAAACGTTTTATTGCTTTTGTAACAATCCCTTGCCCAGCTTTCAAATTATCGTTTACATCTACAGGAAGAATTCCATCTGCTCCATTCGCTCCAAATATAATTTGTGCAGCAGCAGCTTGTGCTTCTTTTGTATTTTGATATTGAACAGTTACAGCATCTAAATTCGATAAATCCAAATCTTTTAATCCATAAGGACTTGTGAATAAAGAAAATATTTTCTTTTTCCCTTTTGGCAATGCATTTAAAATTTCAATTGAATTTGAAGATAATTTATAAGGTTTATAAACTGTTTCATTTGATAAAAATGCACCAACAATAACCTCATCAAAATCGTTCAATAAATTAACTTCTGTAGGATTATTTACTTGTACTAATTCTACATTCGCATATTTTTGTAAATGAGTTAAAAAAGTATCATAATCCGTTTGTTCTAATGGAACAAAAGCTATCTTTTTATTTAACTTTTTTATAGGCAATACTTTATTTTCATTTTGAACAATTGTAGATGCTTTCTCAAATATCTTAGTTGTTAAAGCTAAATTATCAGCAGAATTTAAATCTTGAATCACATTCATTGGGTCAGAAGGTTTCAACTCATTTAACCCTGTAATATATTTAGCCATCAAAATTTTCTTCACACTTTCTTCTAAACGTTGTTCAGAAATTTCTCCTTTATTTATTGCATCAATAATTTTTTGCTTTCCTATATGTACATTCTGTGAAAATAATAAAACATCATTCCCAGCAATAAATGCTCTATAATCTACATCTCCTGGCGCATACATTTTAGCAACACCATCCATATTCAAAGCATCAGTAATTATCATTCCTTTAAAATGTAATTCACCTTTTAAATAATCTGTAATAATCTTTTTAGATAATGTTGAAGGAATTTTTGGATCAGATTCCAAAGCTGGAACATTTAAATGTGCAACCATAATAGATTGTACTCCTGCATCAATTAATTTTTTAAATGGTGCGACATGGTATTTTTCTAAATCTTCTTTATTATCTGGAATTAAAGGTAATGTTTTATGAGAATCTTTATCTGTATTTCCATGTCCTGGGAAATGTTTTGCAGAAGATAATACATTTTGTGCTTTCATTCCTTGCATATAGGCAATTCCTTTTTCTGCCACACGAGTTGGATTGGATCCAAAAGAACGGCTACCAATTATTGGATTATTAGGATTAACATTCACATCTATAGAAGGTGCAAAATCAAATTGTACTCCTACTCTATTTGCTTGCACACCGATTTGTTTACCTACTTGATAAACCAAATCATTATTTCGTAATGCTCCTAATGTCATATTCCACGGAAAACGTTCAACATCTTTCAAACGCATGGCTAATCCCCACTCAGCATCCATTCCAATCAGTAAAGGAGTTTTAGACACAGATTGAAATTTATTTGTTAATTCTATTTGATGTGCAGCTTGATCTTGCATAAAAATCAAACCTCCAATATGCTCTTTTTCTATTAAAGCTTGTATTTCATTTTCATGTACTACATCTCTGTTACTATAGGCAGCAACAATAAATAATTGACCAACTCTTTCTTCCAACGACATCGAATCATATTTCTCATTTACCCATTTCATCTGAATAGAATCTTTGTACAATGGTGAATCTTGTTGTGCTTTCAATGTTATTGGTAAAATAATTATCAATAAAAAGTATATGAATATTTTTTTCATTCTAAAATAAATTAACTTTGCTAGTTCTGTCTTATTAAAGGCAATTTTGAAGAGCCATTTGATTATAATTGGTAAATTTATAGTAAATTGTTAGATAAAAGTAAACTTATATGAGTATTTTCAGTGTTGTTCAGGATAATATGTTAAATCATCCTGGTCTAATAACTGTGTTTGGAATCGCAGTAATTATTATGTTATTGTTAGATTTAGGTGTTTTTAATAAAAATCCACATGCTGTTTCTAATAAAGAGGCACTAACATGGACTGTTGTATGGATTTCATTAGCAATGATTTTCAGTGGAGTTATTTATTTTGTTTTCAAGAATGCTGATGGTCATGCATTCGCAATCAACAAATTTTCTCAGTTCCAAGCCGCTTATTGGATAGAAAAAGCACTTTCTATTGACAATTTATTTGTATTCATACTTGTTTTTGGTTTTTTTAAAATTCCAAAAGAATACCAACATAAAGTATTATTTTGGGGAATAATAGGTGCTTTAATTTTTAGAGCAATCTTTATTTTTGCTGGTGTAGAATTAATTAAAATGACTTATTTACCTGCATTTTCTATAGGTGATTGGAATTTTACATTAAGTGATTCTGATCCACATGCTAATTACGTAACTAAAGAATTTTTCCGACCAAATATAATTTTGACGCTTTTTGGATTCTTCTTACTTTATGCTGGAATAAAATCTTGGAAATCTGAAGAAGATGAAGACCAAGATTTATCTGAAAATATTGGCGTAAAGTTAGTTCACAAATTTTTTAAAGTAACGCCTTATTTTGCACAAGGAAAATTTTTCACAGTACAAAACGGAATAAAAATGGCTACTCCTCTTTTTGTCGCTTTAATGGTCATAGAAGTTACAGATTTAGTATTCGCTGTAGACAGTATTCCAGCCATATTTGCTGTTGCACCAAACGATCCATTTATCCTTTATTCATCCAACATATTTGCTATTTTAGGTTTACGATCTATGTATTTTTTATTAGCAAATTCTATGGATAAATTCAACAAATTACATTATGGTTTAGCAATCATTTTAAGCTTTATAGGACTAAAAATGATTATTATGCCATTCTACCATTTCGAGTCTACAATTTCTCTTTCAATAATTGGAGGTGTTTTATTACTTACAATCATTTGGTCTTTAATATCAAATAAAACAAAAGCAACTAATTAATTATAATAATAAATTAATGATTTGGGCGTTCCGTTCCGGCGGGCTTTCCCTTACAATCTTTCATAAAAAAAACGTAGATTTTATAAAATCTACGTTTTTTTTATGAAAGGATTTTCACTACAATCCCTAACGCTTTTATTGTTTAGAAAACAATAATATTTACTACTTTAAATTCTATTCAAAAAGTACTAATATTTCAGAAGTAACTTTTTTAATTGTCTCAAATCATATTTATTAATCAATAATTTGCAATAGCGATTGAAGTGAAAATCCTTTTTAGATTGGATTCATTTAAATATTTGTTAGATATCTAATCTAAAAAGATTGGGAGCAAAAAGCGTGGACCGAAGGTATTGCCCAAAAATAAATTTATTATTTATTGGTTCTATTAGATTTAACTTTTCTATAGTTGGTTTTACATATTCAAAGTAATTAGTTGTATCACTATCTTTTGTTAATTCAAAATTATTATTTATCTGACCAAAAAGATTTAGTGAAAAAAATATGAAAATATAAAAAAGTATTAATTTCATTTTAACTAACATTTATAATTAAACAGCTTATAATTGACAAAAATCAATTTGTTTTATTCATTTGATTTTGTCCTTGAATTCCATCTATAGCCTCAAAAACCTCATTCTGATTTTGTTCTTTGTCCCATCCTAAAGTAGATAATTCATTTCTTACTTCATACTCATCTTTACCTTTTATAAAAGCTAATCCTACTAAAAACTCAAATAAAAAAATCACATATTTTGCAGTTATAGAAATTTCAGCAATTACAAATGCTAATAAAATAGATGTTACAATTGCTATAATTATTGAAAATAAAATCTTTGGTTTTCTTATTTTTTTGGGTTTTGGAAGTTCATTGGGAATTACATAGTTATCCCAATTATCTCTGGCTTCTTGCTCTTTCTCTAATTTTTTTTAATCTTCGCGATTATATTCATTTTCTATTTGCTGAAAAACATGTACAAATAAATGTACTCTTTTTGAATTTCTACCATTATCCCAAAATTCATTACCTAATGATTGACTTTTTACAATTACATTTCCATAATTATAAGATACAATTATAGACTCTGTGTATTGAGACATTCCAAATTTTTTAACTTTCCGTTTAGCCTCTATAGAGTGTTGATCAATGTAAATTATATCCCAATCTAATTTTTCAAACGTTTGGTTTGTAATTGCAAAAAAAGCTTTTTCAGAAAGTTGAGTATGAAATTCAGATTTATATTTTGGTGTATAAGCGATTTTATGTGTTTTCTTAATTTGTTTTTCGAATTCTTTAAATTCTTTTGTCATTTTTAGTTTAATAGATTAGATAATAAATATAATATTTTAAAAAATTTTTAGGATGAATTACTGGATAATTTTATAATTTCAATTAGAATAATCAATCAATTTTAAATATAAAAAAGCTGTTTCATGTACATGAAACAGCTTTTTTATATTTTATTTAAACTTAGTTTATGATTCGCAAGACGAACAAGATACTAAGTTAGCTACTAATTCTTTTGATACTGATTGTGAACGTTGATAATATAAAGTTTTAACTCCTAATTGCCATGCTTCTATCATTAATTTATTTACCTCTTTTACTGGTAAATCTGGTGGAATATTTAAGTTCAATGATTGTGATTGATCTACATATTTTTGACGGATAGCCGCTTGTTGAACAATCTCTAACTGAGAAATTTCTTTAAATGTTTTGAAAACATCTTTCTCTTCTTGAGATAATTCAGCAATATGTTGTACTGAACCTCCGTTTAACATAATTCCTCTCCAAACATCTTCGTTATCTAATCCTTTTTCTTGTAATAACTTTGTTAGGTATTTGTTTTTACGCATAAAATTACCTTTTGATAATCCTGCCTTATAATAGTTAGATGCAAAAGGTTCTATTCCTGGTGATGTTTGTCCTAAAATAGCAGATGAAGACGTTGTTGGAGCAATGGCACATGTTGTTGTGTTACGACGTCCATATCCTTTTAATACTTCTGGTTCTCCATATATACGAGCCAATTCTTCTGAAGCTTTATCTGCTTTACCTTGTATATGTTTAAAGATTTCCGTTGTACGTAATTTTGCTTCCATTCCTTCAAACGGAATCATATTACGCTGTAAGTAAGAATGCCATCCTAACACACCTAATCCTAATGCACGGTGACGTTTTGCAAATTTATTAGCTGAAGCTAAATAATGATTTCCTTCAGTTTTTTCTATGAACTCCTGTAATACAGCATCTAAAAAAAATATAGCCAAACGTACTGCTTCTGTATCTTTCCATTCGTCGTATAATTCTAAATTCATAGAAGATAAACAACAAATAAATGATTCATCTTCACTAGATGGTAGCATTATTTCTGAACAAAGGTTTGATGCGTTAATTCTCATTCCTAAGTCTTTATAAACTTGAGGTTTATTCTTATTTACATTATCTGAGAAGAATAAATAAGGTAATCCTTTTTCTTGACGAGATTCTAATACTTTTGCCCAAATTTGTCTTTTATCAGCATCTCCATCAATCATTTCTTGCATCCAATAATCTGGTACACAAACACCATAAAATAGGTTTTGAATTGGACTACCAATTGATTTAATTTTAAGAAACTCCTCAATATCTTGATGATCGATATCTAAATAAGCTGCAAAAGCTCCACGACGTGTAGATCCTTGAGAAACAACATTCATTGCAGAGTTGAATAATTCCATGAATGATACTGCTCCACTACTTTTACCATTATCTGTAATTGCTGCACCACGTTCGCGTAATTCACCAAAATAACCAGAAGTTCCTCCACCTATTTTAGTTTGCATTATTACTTCACCAAGTTTGTGAGTAATTCCTTCTATACTATCCGGAATATGCACATTGAAACAAGAAATAGGTAAACCTCTTTCCGTTCCCATATTTGCCCAAATTGGAGAAGATAAACTCATCCATCCTCTTTCTATCATTTCTTTGAAAGACTCTTGTAATTCGGGCTTATATAAACGCTTAGCTGCAGCAGCTGTTATTCTGTCTATTGCTCCTTCTACGGTTTCTCCTTTCAACAAATAACCTCTGTTTAGAATCTGTTCTGATTCCGAATTCTTCCACCAAAGTTTTGGCGTCTCACCGTCAAAAAATACATTTTGAGTTTCTTCGTTTGAAATTGAGTTCTCCATAGTTTTAGATTTATATGTATTAATTTTTTCCTTATTTTTATTTATTTAGAATAGATCGTCAGCAGAAATACTTTTATCATGTTTTGTATAATCTACTGGACGTTTCGCAAAGAAATCATCTAAACTGTTTGCAAACACCTCCTCCTCAAACCAAGCCATTGGTTTATATTGTTCTTGTGTAATATTGTATATTTTTTTGTATCCAATTTTAACTACAGCATCATCTATTCTATATTTCATATAGTTTAGTAAATCAGATTTTGAGTAATAACCAAATTCTCCTTTTTCGAAAATCCAATCTAGCATCATTTCTTCTTGATTTATATAACCACGAACAGCTGTTTCAACCCAATTTTGATCTAATTCCGCAGGAAGTAAACCTTCTTCTCTAATTT
>DJDD01000119.1:23857-29417 GCA_002430925.1 Flavobacteriales bacterium UBA5933 | reverse complement strand
TTTTCTCGATACAAAATTCTTATAGAATTCCACTCGAAATGACAGTTTTGTTAATAAAATAAACAAAATGCACAACAGGTTATTTCATATGAATTTCTACTCTCAATACAATTTATTCTAAAGAGAGTTAATTGAACTGAAGAACTTTGATTAAAACTACAATAAATTGATTTTGAAAATCTATTAAATTGCAATAGTGATTGAAGCGGCATCCTTTTTTGATTGGGCATTTCGGCTCAATGACCAATCAAAAAAGATATAGCGTAAAAGCACGGTGCGGAGCAATTGCCTAAAATAATCTATTTTAGTTGAACCAAAAAGTAATCTTTTTGAATCCTATCATTATAATTTTTTTGATTTTTTGAAGAATGGTTTAAGTTTACTTCACCTATTTTTTTGATGGAATATTTATTTAGATTTTTTACGATAAACACAGAATCACTTTTATTTGCAAGTAAACCAAATTGATTTGTTTTTGGTAATGATATTTTTCCATTTTCGCTTAATGTAGGAATAGGTTTTCCGTAATCTAATACTATTTCTGGAACAAAACCATCTGTTTCGAAAGTTTCTATTTTATATTGTTTTTCTAATTTTTTGATTGATGATATTGGAACATACAATTCTTCCGAAAAAGTAACTTTGGATAGAGGAAAACCAAAAATAACAAATGTACACATCAAGATAATAGATGGATAGAAAATAGAATCAAAAGACTTTTGTTGTAATCCTTTTATAATTATTATGCCTAAATATATAGAAATTAGAGCAAAAGGAATAGACCAAATTAAATAATCTACTAAGTGGTTTTTGGTATATATAAAAACACCTACAGCAATAGAAAATGAAATGATTGCATAAAGTCCAAAAACAAAGTTTGTAAAATTGATTTCTGCTTTACTTTTTAGATTTTTATATTCTAGTCTTAAAAACTCTATATAAAATCCTGTATTTAATGCTAAAGGAATTAAAACAGGTAAAAGGTATCTTGATTTTTTTTCTGGTATTAATGATAATAATACAACAGAAAATATAGTCCATAACCACGTAAATTTATATGCCTTTTTATTGGATACTTTGTTTTTTAGGTAAGGATATATCAAACTTACTAAAGCGGGAATTGTCCATAATCCACTTTGTGTAAAAAAACTCCAATAATAATAAAAAGGTCTTGTATTGTGATTTTGCCAACTACTTATTTCTTTTTTTGAAGCTGCTAGAAAATGTTCAGCATCAAAAAACCTTACATATAAAATCCATGCAAAACCTATAATACAACCAGCAATTAATGTAAGTAATGTGACTGATATATTTCGTTTTATTTTTTTGGAATAAGTAAAGAAATAAGCCAATAAAAATGGTAAAAATAATGCATACAAAGAAACAGGTCCTTTACTCATTATAGAACATCCTATAAAAAAGAAAGCTATAATAAAATCTAAAGGATTGAATTTTGAGGATTGAAATTGTTTAATTAGAAAAAATATGGATACAAGCATAAAGCTATGTGTGTACATATCCCAATTATTGTCTCTACCAGCAAAGAAAACGTAAAAGGAAGTTATTAAAATTAATGATGAATTAACAACTTGTTGTTTTGATAGGTTTAATTGAAATGCAATCTTGTAAAAGAAATAGACTAACAATAATGTTATTAAAACAACTGGAATACGTAACCAGAAAATATTTTCAAACCCAAAAAAGAAACCAAAGACAGCTGTAATCCATGTTGGTAAAGGTGGTTTTTCATATCTTGGTAAACCATTTAATGTTGTAAATATCCAATTTCCCTGATCTACCATTTCTCTAGCTGAAATAATATTTCTAGCTTCCATAATGTTTGTTTGCAAAACACCAAGGTTTATAAACAACATAATTACTGTAGTGAGAATTAGAAATAGAAGTGTATTATTTTTTATCCAGTTAACCATTATTTTCTTTTCTTTTGATTAAAATATTTCTAGCATACACAATAAATCCCATAAAATGTCCTACAAAAAGTACAGGATCTTTTCTAATTATTGCATAGATGAGTATCGATAAAGATCCACATAAACTTATAACCCAAAAACCCATTGGTAATTGTGATTCATGCTTTTTTTCAGAATAAATCCATTGATATACAAATCTAAAAGTAAAAAGTACTTGAGAACAAATACCTAAGCACAATAACCATAAAGGTATTTTTTCATTTTTAAATAGTAAATCAACATCTAAAATACCATTATTAAATCCATAAAAAACTATTAAGAATGGAAATACATACAAGAAATAACGTATATATACAGGGAATTCTTTCCAATGATTTTGAAGTTGTATGTTTCTTATATAGATATAATAAGTTAATGTTTGCCCTAGCATGATTGAAAAATCATGACGTAAGTAACCATAAAAAAATAATAGTACTGATGCAAAAAGACTTATCTCCCAAAATAATTTTGGTGTAAGTATCTTTTTATTCTTTTCCGATATAATCCATTGTAAAATTAATCGGCTAGAAAACAACGCTTGTGCTATAAATCCTATACACGCGATAATCCAACTTGGCATTATAATTAGGCTTTTTCGTGTATGTTATAATTGATGTACTTCTTTTTCATCCAAACAAAAGCAAAACAATCCATTAATGGTCCTAATAATCTATTCCATAAATTAAATTTTGATTGTCCTGCTATACGAGGAAAGTGTTGAACTGCAACTTGTTTTACAGTTCCATTTTGTAATAAAATCATTGCAGGTAAAAAACGATGTAATCCTTTAAACATCGGTATTTTTTTTGCTTTTTCTATATGTATAACTTTTAAAGGACAGCCAGTATCATCCATTCCATCATTTGTAAATGATCGACGAATAGAATTTGCAATTTTAGAAGACATATTTTTTACAAACGAATCTTTTCTATTTGCTCTTACACCAGTTACCAAATCATAGTCATTAGATAATGCTAATAACTTATTAAAATCTTCTGGAGATGTTTGTAAATCAGCATCAATATAACCAACTAATTTAGAGTTTACTGTATCAAAACCAGCTTTTATAGCTGCTGAAAGTCCATAATTTTTATCAAAAGAAATGTAATGAAATGATTCATTTCGAAGACAAATATCTTTAATTAAGGATAAACTTTTATCTTTAGAACCATCATCAATCAATAAAATTTCTGTTTTTTTGATTGAAATATTCAAAAATTGATTCATTTCTTTTTCCAATCTTAATAAGTTATCTTCCTCATTATAAATTGGAATTATTATTGTGAACTCTGCTAACATTATTTTGTTAAATAAATTATTTAAAGGCTACTAAGCTAAGAAATATTAAAGTTATTGTAAAATAATTTTAGATAAGCTTATGTTTTTGATATTTAATTATATCTAAGATTTTAAATAATGTATTCAACTATAGTTAATTGGTAAATAATCAATTAAGATTAATCTAATAGTTTTACCATTTCTGATATAATACCATCTTGAGAATCTTCAGTAACTAAAACCACTGAATTTCCTTCTCCATATGGTTTGTATCTTTTCATGAAATTTTCGTCTTTAAACAAACCTAATGTCTTTGTAGGTGCTGCTACACTAAGATGCATCATTCCAGAATCTGCTGCTATTACAATTTCACAATTATACATTACTGCTGCTATTTCTCTAACATCTTTACTATAAAACTCTGGTAATTTATGTCCTAACATAGAAATATTTTCGACTGGTAAAATTTCTATTAGATTATAGTCATTATTATACTTGGGATAGAAATCATTGTAAAATTCTGTCCACCAATTGTCACTATAACATTTAGATCCTGTAGCAAATGTAAAGAAGGCAATTGTTTTTTTCGTTGAGTTTTTATTTAACTCATTTAAAGTTATTTTTCCTTGAGCTATTTCTTTATCATTTAACTGAATGTTTAAAGAAGGAATTGTATTTAATAAATTATTTTTACCAAATAATTCTAAAAACTTTCTAAACTGATAAACAGGATATTGAGCTTGATGAAGTTGAACTTCTTTTGTTGTATCTAAAATAAATTCATCGCCAAATAATTTATATTTGGAACGAGCAAAAGATGTTGATAATCTACCTGACGAAGATCCTTTATCAACATTAATCACTAAATCATATTTTTTATTTTTTATTTTCACCCAAACATTCAAATACTTTATTAATTCTTTGAATGGTTTTTTTGGTAATTCTATAATTTGATCTATTTGCGGATAATTTTCAAAAACTATAGGAGCTACTTTTCCTTTTACAAATAAATCTATTTTTACATTAGGATTATATTCTATAATATCTTGAATAAGTGGAGTTATCAATAATGTATTACCTAATCGTTGATTTGGTCTATTTATTAAAACTCTTTCTATCATTAAAGGTTCATTTTTATTAATTTTTTCTAATGTTCCTTTTCCTATTCCTCCTGTTAATCCTCGCATTATTTTACGTCGATAATGATTAACTTTAATCTTAAAATTCATAATAAATGATGAATGCTATAATAAATAATTATTGATGATTTTAAAACAAGAATTCTTGTTTTATATTGTATAGATTAAAAAAAGATCTCTATAAAAGAGACCTTTTTTAATTATTTTGTTTTTGTAGGACGAACTTCTATTTTACTAGGTAAAACATTCGAATTCATTCTGAATAAGTCTACTATCATTTGTCCTAAATCTTCTGGTTGAATTTTCCAAGAATCATTCTCATCTGGTTGATGATCATTAAAATGAGAAGTTACAGAACCAGGTAATATGGTTGTACATTTTATATCATAATTACGTAAATCCAACATTGCAGCTTGTGTAAAACCAACTACACCAAATTTTGACGCATTATAACCTGCTCCATTCGCAAAAAAGTTAATTCCTGCTAAAGATGCAATAGATATGTAATATCCTTTAGATTTTTTTAATTCGCTTACAGAAGCTTTTAAGGTATGAAAAACTCCAGTTAAATTAGTATCAATCATTGCATTCCAATCCTCTAAAGAAATCTCATCAATTGGTGCGAATTTTCCTAAACCAGCATTTGCAATCACAAAATCTAATTGTCCAAAAGTTTTAATAATTTCAGCAATAGCTTTTTGCTCATCCTCAAAAGTTCTAACATCAGATTGAATTGCTAAAACATTTTGATTTCCTAAAAGTTGTTTTGCTTTTTCTACATCTTCAATATTTCTTCCAGAGATTGCAACTTTAACTCCATTTTCAACTAAAGTTTTTGCTATTCCAAACCCAATTCCTTTTGTTGCTCCTGTTATATAAGCTACTTTGTTTTCTATATTTTGCATAATATTTCAGATTAATTATTATTCTTCAAAGTTATGCTATCCTTTTTAAACTAAAATACTACAAATGCTATAATTTGATGAATATTAAGTTAAAAATATTAACTACCGAATCGTTTGATATTAACTTCTCTATTTTTTATTTTTAATAAAATAACTTCAAGATCAATTGTTTTTTCTTGTTGAACTTTTATTTTATTTTGATAATTTTCTATGTAAACATGCTGAGGTAAAGTATCTTCATCCACTTTTATAGTATAATTACCTACTG
>DJDD01000119.1:0-23732 GCA_002430925.1 Flavobacteriales bacterium UBA5933 | reverse complement strand
TAAAAATGCAGTATATTCACCTCTATCATTAGTTTTTATAGTATAAACTTTTCCATTGTCATTTGTAAAAGTAAGTTGAAATCCAAATAAATTTGATGATACTTGATATGCTAATTTTGATGGTGTATCATATTTTAATTTTCCTTTTACTATACCTGTTAATTGCATTGGAATATTAAGCGTTGTATTTGCTTGATTAATTGAAGGGTATAAATCTTGAGCAAACCATTTTTGTCCAGGTAAATTAATCAAATAATTTCCATAAGGAATTTTCTTATATTTTACTTTTCCATCTAAATCAGTAATAAAACTAATATCATTAATTTTCACTATTCTATTATCTGCAACTTTATCTCCTTCATCAAATATTCCATTTGCGTTATAATCATAAAAGACAAATAAATTAAGTGTTCCAAATTTTACATTTGTAGGTTTATTTTTTGCAGGTAAATTATATTGTATACCAGCTTGTATATAAGTTTGTTTTGTAAATAAGGAACTTGCATCATAAATACTATGATTTATTTGTGTATTAATTGTTAAATTATTAACAGGAACATATTCTACTGTTGATCCGTATGTAAAAATATTTCCAAAATTTTTATCAAAACTTAAATAACTACTCAATGATAAATTTAATTTATTATTAAAATATGACTTTCTATAACTTAAAGATGTATTAAAACGTTCTATTTGTTGATTTAGATTTGATCTGGAATATAATTCAGCAATCATCATACTACCTTTTTGGTAAGAAGAATTCAACTGAAAATTTTTGAATCCCCATGTTAATTGACCATATATTAAAGGTTTATTTTTTCCATATTCATCAATTTTAGAAAAACCAGTAATTGTATTCAAAACAATTTGATGACTTCTGGAATTTGACAACCATGAGAATGAACTATTGACATAGCTAGATTTAAAATGAATTGGAGTATATGTAAATGAATTTATATCTAATACATTCGATTTTTCGATATTGATTTTTGGAGAAAATGAAAGATTAAATTGTTTTGCTATCTTAAAAGATATTCCTAATTCACCTCTTAAAGCATGAGATTGATTTGCATTGGTATAATTTTTTAAATATGGATCTATTGTTTTAGGATTATTATTCGTAATTGTAAAAGATGACCATAAAGAGAATTTTCTAAATGCTCTTTGTAATCTTTGATTAAGATAGAGCGCTCCTTTTCTTGTTCCTGGATAATAACCAGAACTATAATAATTAGAGCTATATATATCAAATTTTCCTATTTTACCAGAAACGTTTGATGTTATAGACATTGAATTTTGTAAATCATTTGTATCATTAAACTTTGTAAAACCATAACCTAATTTTACGTAATGATTCCATTTATTTGTTGAAATCCATCTATAACCATTGGTAACAATAAAATTTGTTGTAGATATATTTTGATCAAATAATGCCGTTGACTCTAATTCATTTTTACCATTTATCAGAAACTTTGTATTAGCAAAGGTTATTTTATTATTACTTAATCCGCTACTAAAATTATCATCCAATAAGTTGTAACTTTTTTGAGCAGTTCCTATTACAATTTTATTATTATTTTTATTGTAATTATTATATACCATTATGCCTCGCCCATTAATAGGAATATCATAATCATAATTGTTAATAGAACCTATTTGCACTCCTTTATTATTTCGCTGATATTTTATCCAAGTATCAGTCAAAATCTTATCTTGATTTCTTTGCCAAGATGTACCATTAATATTATACGAAAATTCATTTAACCCAACAGAAAAATCTTGGTGAGCTATTAAGTTATAATTTATATTATTAGAACTTAAATCTCTTGTAGAAATTCTTATATAATTTGATGATTGGTTTAACCAAGTTTGATTCACATTAGATGGATCAACATACACTCTATTAGAACTTGCATTTTCTATGGTATAAAAAACATTTGATGCAAAATTTCCATTATCATAATAGGCTGAAACATTTACTTGAAATGATTGTATTTTCATCATTTCATGAGTTACATATTTAGAAAAAGTAATTATTTTTTCTTCAAATGCATTTATCTCTAATCTCTTATTTGTTGTAGCATAACCACCTTTAAGATCAGGAACAACATTTGTTAGTAATATTTTTTCTGATTGATTTCCTTTATTTATAACTTTTAACTGATAATGTATAGAATCACCTTCTTCTCTATATAATATATTAGATTGTACAGGGAAAATTTTCAAATCTTTCTTTGATTCGATTTTAATTTTTGTTGTAGATGTACCTAAACTAAGGTTTGTTTTACTATCTACAATATCAAAATTCATATTTAAGTTTCCAGCAGCTTGTTGTTTATTAATTGAAAACTTTAATGGAATAAAAGCTTTTTTAGAAGGATTTATTTTTATAATTAAATTATCTTGAGAATATGATCGTATAGTTGATGGTTTGTCTAAAATTAATTTAGCAGTTATTGTATCATTCGAAATATTTTCTAATTGTAATATAACAGTAAAAAAATTATCATCACCGACCTCAATATTATCTAAGATATTAAAAAGTAATTTCTTATCAGAATTCTGAGCATGTAAATTTATTCCACACAAAATAAATAGCAGAATAAAAAATAAATGCTTACAATAACATAAAAATAATTTCATTAAAATTATAATGGTATAATTGTATACTGTAAAGAAGTCGTATAATTCCCTGATTTACTATTCAATATTTTCTGATCTTCAGCGGATGTTGAATATATAATATTATAATTTTTAGATGTAGATTTTGTTGAACTTGAATAAATTGTTTGGTTATAATTAGCTAAATTAACTTGATTAGATATTGCACCTGTCTCAGTATCTTTTAGCTGAACTTTTATTGAGCTTAAATCTAAATTATCTGATGATGTAGATTGAAAATATTCGTTTACTGATGCAACTTGAATTTCATAAGGAGTATCCGAACTTACATTTAATCCATCCTGATATTCTTTAGTAACACCATTTTTATAATCTTGAATTGTATTAAAAACTAACTCACCATTGATAGCTGCTGTACTAAGAGTAATTGCTAAAGTTGGGGTAGTATCGTAATTTCCACTTGGACTTATTTGCATTTCAACAGAATAAGAACTTGTTGCGATTACAGTTCCAAATTCATTTAAAATATTAAACTCTAATTTTATTGGATAATTATTCCAAGATTTTAAATTATTTAAATAATTACCACCTTCTATCACCACATCATAGCTAAGTTGAATCCCTCCATATTTTCCTGAAGGAATTGTAATAGCTAAAGGTGAATTTTTTATAAAATATACAGGACTAAAACTCATTGAAATATTATTCTGTATTACTCCTAACTGTGTAATTGTAGGATAATTTTCAGCATAATATTGTTGAGTAGAATAAGTATTATATTTAAAACTTAATTTTTCTACAGGAAATACTTTGTTATCAGAATTTACAATTGGTGATGTTACTCTAGCTACAATAGACCAACTGTTATAATTTAAAGGACCACTTAAGTGTAATTGAATAACACCCACATTACTCACAGTAGCTCCGCTACTGCTACTTACAGGTATCCAACCTCCATTATAAGCATTAATGGTAAATTGAGAATAACTAAAAGTTGAAAATAGAGAAAATAATATCAAGATGATATTTTGAAAAAATCTATTTCTTTTCATTAGAAAAATTAAGTTCAGCAATTTTTATATTATCATTATCACCTAAACTAAGAGTAGAAGTTGCAATGAAAGAACCTTTTTCGAGATTTTTTGGAAGTTCTATATTTACAATACGTTTATCTTTCGGTAAACTATAAAAGACAACATCTGGTAATTTAACAGTTTTACCATCTTCTTGGTTAATCATTTCACTTTTGATTGTTCCTTCACTCCAAACATTACCATCATTTTGAATATTTAATACTAAATGATTATTTGACTGATCGTAAACAAAATTTGTGAATTCAACATTTATATTTCTAGTCGTATTTAAACGTTGATATATCTTTACACCAGTACGTACAGATATTTTTATATTTTCTCCACTTTTATTTTTTCCCGAAATGGGATTTGTTTGAGATAAATACATCATCGCTGTATGTACATCTTCTTGATTTATTTTTTCTGGAACTTTCATTAAGATCTCAATTTCTTTAGACTCTTTTGGAAGTAATGTAAATGTATTTCCAGATAAAACAGTTATCCAATCTGCACAACTTGTTGGTAAAGTATTAGGATCAGAAACTACATTAGTTCCTTGCTCATCATATTTCCAATCATTAAAAGAAACAGCTAATTCCAATGTATTTACATCACTAATATTAGTTACTAATATTTTTTTTCTGTCTGATTCTCCTGTATTCAGATTAAAATAAGTTCTTGGAGGACTCACAGAGACTCCTGATTGTGCATAAATATTAATTGATAATAAAAATGCAAAAATTGTTAAGATATAGTGTTGATATTTCATATAAAAGTAGAGTAAAACTTTGAATTAAGTTTTACTCCAATTTTAATTAATTATTGTGCTTCAATTGTATACGTTACAGTTGTATTATATACGTTTGGAGTTTCTACGTTGTAGTATTTGTTTACATAATCATTATTACCTTTACCATTATAGGCAACGTTAAATTTTAATTCTGTACCACCAACGCTACTTGAAATTAAGTCTTTGTTTTCGTTAGATAAAACAACATTATTCATTGTTGAACTATTTAACTCATTTCCTGTACCTAAAGTTGCTTGTAAGTTAATTGTATTCGCTGCAATTTTACTTGTTAAGGCATCTTTAGTGTAAACTAAATCTTCATTCTCTGATTTTACTTTTACTGCAAATCCACCTGTACTATAAACAACTAAATGATCATTCATTTTGCTAGTAACACCATTTAAATAATCTTCTTTAGTTTTATATTCTAAGTTAACAGTATTGTCACCTCCAATTAAAATTGTTTGTATTGGATAAAGTTTAACGTTTAAATTAGCTTGAGCTGTTTGTGCAAATGTCATTGCTGTTGTTAATAAACAAAATACTGTTAAAATAAATGCAGTTTTTTTCATAATGTTGAACATTGTTAAAGTTTTAGTAAATATTTTTTAAAATCAAATTAATTATTATCTTTATTAAATTATCTTGTTTGATTTACGGTTGCAAATATATACCGTGATTTTCCTTTAACTATGATGAAAAAAGACAAATAAATGACTAAATCGTACATTTATAATAAGTTAACTAGGAGTTTTTTGTCTGAATTGAGAAGGAGATATTCCTGTATTTTTTTTAAAGAAGGCTGTAAAATTAGTCTCTTGAGGGAAATTTAATTCAATTGAAATTTCTTTTATTGACATTTTTGAGCTAGTTAATAAAATTTTTGAATTTTTTATTAATTGAGAAATTATCATCTCTTTTGCTGTTTTATCAAAAACAATATTCAACGCTTTATCCAATCTTCGTTTTGTAACAAAGAGTAAATCTGTATAAAAAGAAACATGTCTATTTTCATTGACATTATTTTGCAATAACTCTTTAAATTTAGATGCTATTTCTATATCATAATTATTTTTTATTATTTTTTTATCAACTAATTCTGTTTCAAATTGTCCATTCAAAATAATTCTTTCTAATAAATTATGAAAAAGTTTATTATCCAATTCATTTCTAATTTCTTGATAAAAAGTATTTAGAAAATATTTTTCAAAAATAGGTGCTGAACAAATTTTATTTTCAATTAAATTAATTGAATCTTTCAAAAATAATTGATCATTTTCTAATCTTAAATTATCTTCTATGGACTTTGAATAAAATTCTTGTTTGAAAGCTATATAATATGCTTCTGAATAACCATTATCAATAAATTCTTGATTTGAATTAGGAGGAATAAAAAGAAAATAATTTTTAGGAATAGCTACCTCTTCATTATTCAATAAGTGTTTGAAACATTTATTACCTGACCATATAATCCCAAAATAATTATTTGATGTTATCTTATCAATCCAATTATGATCTTGCATATAATTATTTATTTTATACACAGCCAATCCCCGCTCTATAGACATTAATCTAAAAGAATTATTATTAATAATCATGAAGTATTTTTTTGATTTTTAACTTTGTAAAAGTATACCTTTTACTCTCTAAATCAATTGATATGGATCAATTTTTAGTAAAAAGTGAATTACAAACATAAGAGAAATAAAGTATAATAGAAACTTTTATTTCAATTCTATTTTTATTTTTAATCATTAAAAAAAGCTGTACAATGATATCATTGTACAGCTTTTTTTACTTTCTTTAGATAAAAATTATTTTTGATTAAACCAGTTCCATTTTCCATCTTTTCGAAAAATAAAACCGCCTTCTTTTTTCTTTTCTTGATGCACATATATTGCATCATAATCTAATGTGACAATCTCTTTTTTTGAAACACCATTCAAATTCCTAGGTATACCTTTTTCAGAATTTGACCATAGTTTAGTCCCTTTAGGAATAACCATTAAAATCGGAAAATCGTAGTTTTTTATTTTAAAAGGATCTTTATCGCCACCTAAACCATAAATCTGACTTCCATTTTTTTGATTATCTACAATAAATAATCTTACATTCCCTTTGCTATCAATCATTCTATATAGATAATCTATAATTCCATCACCAAAAAAATCTCCTTTTATAGCGAAACATTGATATGATTTATCTAAATAAAAATCTTTCAAAGCTGAATGAGTCGATATTTCTTTTTCAAATTGATTTATAAAATCTTTTTGTGTGATTAAATAACCACTAAAACCATAAAAATTTTCTTTTAAAATAGAATCATTAACTCCTTCATCTAAAATAACTGTAGTTGATGTATTATCTATTTTAATCCAATTACCACTTTTTGCTTTTCCGTTATCTTTAATACTAAAGGGTTCTCCTTTTTCTAAAATACTCAACGGATAACCATACGGAATTTTACCTATTTTTTTGCCATTAGGAGCAATACGAACAGTTAATCCTTCAGGAGCAATAACCTGAAATATTTCTTGTGAAAAGACCAAAGAACTTAGACTAAGAAAAATACCTACTATTAATTTTTTCATGCCACAAAATTAACTTCTATTCAATAAAAAACTATTTAAAATTAGGTTTTCTTTTTTCTATAAATGCAGCTGTTCCTTCTTTAAAATCAGTTTCATCAAATAAATGTCCAAAACTTTTTATTTCTACATCATATCCATTTTCTTTATCGTATGAATTTATTGCAGCAATAGCATATTTAATGGCTGTAGAAGAATTTTGAGTTATTTTTGTGGCAATTTCTTTTGCTCTAAAAATTAACGAACTTTGTTCTACAATTTCGTTCACTAATCCTATTTCAAAAGCTCTTTGTGCTGTAAACATTTCAGCCGTCATAATTGCTTGCATCGCTCTTCCCTTTCCTATTAATTTTGGCAAACGTTGTGTTCCTCCATAACCAGGAATTAAACCAAGAGTAACTTCTGGTAAACCTAATCTTGCATTAGAAGATGCAATACGAAAATGAGATGCCATTGCTAATTCTAAACCTCCTCCTAATGCAAATCCATTGACAGCAGCAATTACAGGTTTAGTAAAGTTTTCTATTTTATTAAACACATTCTCTTGTGCTTTTGCAGCTAATTCTTCACCTTGCTTTCCATCGAAATTTGCAAATTCTTTAATATCTGCTCCTGCAACAAAAGATTTTTCTCCTGCTCCTGTTAAAATAATTACTCGAATTGTTTCATCTGATTTAGCTTCATCAAAAAAAATAGATAAATCTTCTAACAAATTTTTATTCAAAGCATTTAAAGCCTGTGGACGATTCAGGGTTACAATCGCAATTTTATTTTCAATCTCAACAATTAAATTTTCGTAAGAATAGTTCATTTTTCTGTGTTTTTATATTTTCATAAAAATACTAATTGTTGAATGAACAAAAAATTTATCAAAAAATAATTTGTACAAATCAAAATCATTTATACATTTGTTACAATGAAAACATTTATTACAAATAATTGGTGGTGGTTTATCGGACAGCAAAACGTTGGTTCGTAAGACCTCTATGTAATTATATGTAGAAAAGGCTTGTCGGAACCGACAAGCCTTTTTTTTGTGCTCAAAAATTAAAAAATGAAGAAATGAACTTACAATTTAACATACAAAAAGAAACTGTTTTAGCAGATTTAATAACACCAGTTCAACTATATTTAAAGTTGAGAGATATTTATCCGAATGCTTTATTATTAGAGAGTTCTGATTATCATTCTAAGACTGATGCCAATTCATTTATCTGTTTAAATCCTATTGCTACATTTAAAGTAACAAATGGTTTAGTCAATGAAATTTATGCTAATGGTGAAAACAAAGAATATACTTTGAATGGACAAGATTTAACTGAAAAATTCAAAGCATTTACTCATCAATTCAAAATAGAAAATGCAGATAATTTAGTGATTAATGGATTATTTGGTTATGTTGCTTGGGATGCAATTCCTCATTTCGAAACAGTACAATTTTCTGCTAAAGGAAATGAAGCTACTATTCCAGAATTTTGTTATTCTTTTTATCAAAACATTATTGTATTTAATCATTTTCATAATGAAATTCAATTCATCGAATATCAAAATAATGAAACATCTTCTCAATTTTCTGAGATAAAAAACATTGTACATAACAAGGCAATTGTTGAATATCCTTTTAATGTTGAAAGCGAAATAGAATCGAACTTAACAGATGAGGAATTCAAAGAAATTGTATCTAAATGTAAACAATCATGTTTCCGTGGAGATGTTTTTCAAATTGTACCATCAAGACAATTCAAACAAAAATTCTCTGGCGATGAATTTAATGTCTATCGTATTCTACGTTCTGTAAATCCATCACCTTATTTATTTTATTTTGATTATGGTAATTATAAAATATTTGGTTCTTCTCCAGAAGCACAGATAATCATTAATAACAACCATGCAGAAATTCATCCAATCGCTGGTACAGTTCGCAGAACTGGAAGTCCAAAATTAGATAAAGAATTAACTGAACAGTTAATCGCTGACCCAAAAGAGAATGAAGAACATGTAATGTTGGTTGATTTGGCTCGAAATGATTTAAGTAGAAATTCGGAAAATGTTACTGTAGATCAATACAAAGAAATACAATATTTTTCTCATGTCATCCACATGGTTTCTAAAGTAACGGCACAATTGGATTCAAAAATAAACACAATGAAAGTTTTTGCTGATTCTTTTCCTGCTGGAACACTTTCTGGAGCTCCAAAATTTAAAGCAATGGAACTTTTAGATTCTTATGAAAATCAAAACCGAGGTGTTTACGGAGGAGGAATAGGATATATTGGCTTTAATGGTGATATAAATATGGCTATTGCAATAAGAACATTTGTAAGTAAACAAAATACATTATTCTTTCAGGCTGGTGCTGGTGTTGTATCAAAATCTGTAGAAGAAAACGAATTACAAGAGGTTAATCACAAATTAGGAGCGTTACGTCGCTCAATAGAAATTGCTCAAAATCTATAAAAACATGAAAATTTTAGTTATCGATAATTATGATTCTTTTACCTATAATTTGGTTCATAGTATAAAGAAATTTGCAGATGATATTACGGTTGTCCGTAATGATGGAATAAGTTTAGAAGATGTTGATCAATATGACAAGATATTACTTTCTCCTGGACCTGGAATTCCTGATGAAGCTAATTTATTGAAACCAATCATAGAAAAATATGCTCCAACAAAATCTATTTTTGGAGTTTGCCTTGGGCAACAAGCAATTGGAGAAGTTTTTGGTGGGAAATTATTGAATACACAAGAAGTATTTCATGGTGTAAAATCTGATATAAAGGTAATAAAAGAAGATATTTTATTTAAAAATCTTCCGAATGAATTAGAAGTTGGTCGTTACCATTCTTGGGTTGTTTCGAACGAAAACCTTCCTGACGAATTAGAAATTACTGCTGTTGGTCCAAAAGGTGAAATTATGGCTTTACGTCACAAAATGTATGATGTTCGTGGAGTACAGTTTCATCCAGAATCTATATTAACTCCAGAAGGAGATGAAATGATTAAAAATTGGTTGTCTTATTAATAACAACTTGAATACTCATAGCTTTTAAGTTGCGACAGGGATTGCAGTAGAAATCCTTTTGTAATTGTGTATTTCGAACTCAGTTCAATGCACAATTACAAAAGATTGGAACGGAAAGCCCGCCCGGTCGCCCAAAAAAATAGTAAAACGGTGCTTTTTTAACCTAAAAATGAAGATTATAAAATCTTTTGATGATGAGAAAATTATTAAATTTATTATTCGAAAATTATACACTTACAGAAGAAGAAGCATATAAAATAATGGTAGAAATTTCTGAAGAAAAATACTCGCAGGTTGAGTTAGCTTCTTTTCTTACTATTTTTAATATGCGAAATATAACACTTGATGAATTGAAAGGTTATCGACGTGCTTTATTGGATTTGTGTATAAAAATTGATTTACCAAAAAATGCGATTGACATTGTTGGAACTGGAGGAGATGGCAAAGACACTTTTAATATTTCTACTTTGAGTAGTTTTGTTTTGGCTGGAGCTGGAGAAAAAGTTATAAAACAAGGAAATTACGGAGCTTCCTCTGTTAGCGGTTCATCGAATATGTTAGATAATTTTGGTTATAAGTTTACTACAGATATAGATGTATTGAAAAAGGAATATGATGAGGTTGGAATTACATTTTTACATGCTCCACTTTTTCATCCTGCACTTGCCAAAGTTGCACCAATAAGAAAAGGTTTGGCTGTAAAAACTTTTTTTAATTTAATGGGACCATTAGTTAATCCTGTTCAACCAGATTACCAAAACTTAGGTACATTTGATGTAAAAACAGCTCGTTTGTACCATTATGTAATGCAAAATTCGAATATACAGTATTCAATTTCTACAGCATTGGATGGATATGATGAAATATCGTTGACTTCGCCCACAAAAGTTTACAATAAGTCTGGAGAATATATTTTAGAAAGTAAAGATTTTGGATTAGAAACACTTTCTGCAAATGATATAAAAGGAGGTAAAACAATAGAAGATAATTCCAAAATATTCTTGAATGTTTTAGAAGGAATATCTACCCTAGCACAAAAAAATGTTGTTTTAGCAAATGCTGCTTTAGCCTTACAAACAATTTATCCTACTAAAGATTTGATAGAATGTGTTGCAATAGCAGATGAAAGTTTAGAGAGTAAAAAAGCATTGAATGTTTTTAAAAAATTAATTGAATCATGAAAACTATATTAGATGAAATCGTCGCTAAAAAGCGAATAGAAATTATAGAAAAACAGAAAACAAAATCAATTGAAGATTTTAAACAAACTGATAATTTCATTGTACCTATTCTTTCTGCAAAAGCATCTATTTTAGATGAATCAAAATCTGGAATTATTGCAGAATTTAAACGTAAATCGCCGTCGAAAGGATTTATTAATAAAGATGCTAGTGTTAAAGAAATTGTTTCTGGTTATGAAAAATACGGAGCATCTGTTGTTTCTGTATTGACAGATGAAGATTTTTTTGGTGGAAGTTTTGATGATTTACAGCAAGCAAAAGAAATACTAAACATTCCTGTTCTTCGTAAAGATTTTATTGTAGATGAATATCAAGTTTATGAAACAAAAGCTATTGGTGCTGATTTGATGCTATTAATCGCTGAATGTTTAACTAAAGATGAAGTTTTACACCTTGCCAAAACGGCAAAAGAAATTGGTTTGGAAGTTCTGCTAGAATTACATTCAGAAGACCAACTAGAAAAAGTGAATAATTATATCGATTTAATAGGTATAAATAATCGTAATTTAAAAACATTTGATGTTGATGTTGAAAAATCGAAACAGATTTTAAAACAGTTACCCAAAGATTTAATTAAAGTTGCTGAAAGTGGAATTTCTAACCCAGAAACAGTAAAAGATTTAAAAGAAGCTGGTTTTCAGGCTTTTTTGATTGGAGAAAACTTTATGAAAGAGGATAATCCAGCTTTCGCTTTTGAAAAATTTGTAAAACTATCAAAATGAAACGCTTCCAAATAAAAGTTTGTGGAAATAATAATAAAGAAAACTTTCAATCATTAGTCGATTTAGAGCCCGATTATGTTGGTTTTATTTTTTATAATAAATCAAAACGATTTGTAGATGATGAATCACTATTCTCAATTTTTCCTAATGCTGAAAAAGTTGGTGTTTTTGTGAATGAATCCATTTCTACGATTATTAAGAAAGTTATCGATTATAAATTAGATGTTGTCCAATTACACGGTGATGAAACAGCTGAATTTTGTGAACAATTAATTTCTACAAAACATCAATATTTATTGACAGATGAAAGTTTTCTTGATTTTAAAATATGGAAAGCTGTTGGGATTAAAACGGAAGAAGATTTTAAACAATTAACAGCTTATCAACAAGCTGTTGATAGTTTTGTATTTGACACAAAATCTGACAATTACGGAGGTACAGGAAGAAAGTTTGATTGGCAATTGTTAACAAACTATCAGTTATCAACACCATTTTTATTGAGTGGAGGAATAAAATTAGAAGATGGTTTATTACTAAAAAACTTTCAACACCCAAGATGTATTGGTTTTGATATTAATAGTGGATTTGAAACTGAACCAGGAATAAAAAAAATAGAAGAAATAAAAGAGTTTATCGATGTAATTGATGGACGAATTGAACAAAATTAAAATCAAATGAAATACGAAGTAAATGAAAAAGGATTCTATGGTGATTTTGGAGGAGCATTTATTCCAGAATTATTACATCACAATTGTGAAGAATTAGCTGATGCCTTAGATAAATATGTAGAGACCGAAGAATTCAAAAATGAATTTAATCTATTATTAAAAGATTACGTAGGAAGACCTAGTCCTTTGTATTATGCACCAAATTTATCAAAACGATACAATACAAATATTTTATTAAAAAGAGAAGATTTAAACCATACGGGAGCACATAAAATAAACAATGCAATTGGGCAAGCTTTATTAGCAAAACGAATGGGAAAAACTAAAATTATAGCAGAAACAGGTGCTGGACAACATGGTGTTGCAACAGCTACAGTTTGTGCTTTATTAGGATTGGAATGTACTGTTTTTATGGGTGAAATTGACATTGAACGTCAAGCACCAAATGTAGCTAGAATGAAAATGCTAGGAGCAGAAGTTGTTCCTGCCACTTCTGGAAGTAAAACATTAAAAGATGCTACAAACGAAGCTATACGTTATTGGATTAATAACCCTGAAACGTTTTACATTATTGGTTCTGTAGTAGGTCCACATCCTTATCCTGCAATGGTAACAAAATTTCAAGCAATTATATCAGAAGAAATTAAGTTCCAAATGAAAGAAAAATATGGAAAAGAAAATCCAGATTACGTCATTGCATGTGTTGGAGGAGGAAGTAATGCCGCTGGAGCATTCTATCATTTTTTAGATCATGAAGATGTAAAACTTATTGCTGTAGAAGCAGCAGGATTAGGAGTTGAATCTGGAGAGACAGCTGCAACCACAGTAAAAGGAACTGAAGGTATAATTCATGGAAGCCGTACATTATTGATGCAAAATAAAGATGGACAAATTGTAGAACCTTATTCAATTTCTGCTGGATTAGATTACCCTGGAGTTGGACCATTACATGCACATTTATTTAAAACTGGTCGTGCAGAATTTCTAAATGCAACCGATGAAGAAGCTTTAAAAGCTGCATTTTTGCTTACAAAAGAGGAAGGAATTATTCCAGCATTAGAATCTTCACATGCTTTAGCAGCTTTAGAAAAAATTAATTTTAAACCGCAAGACATTGTAATTCTGAACCTTTCGGGAAGAGGCGACAAAGATTTAGAAACTTATATGAAAGTTTCTGAAAAATATTCGTGAAAATATTTGGATATCTCCTAAAAGTAACGTTAAATTTGCACCCACGATAGTAGAAATCTATCGGGGTGTAGCGTAGCCCGGTCATCGCGCCTGCTTTGGGAGCAGGAGGTCGCAGGTTCGAATCCTGCCACCCCGACATAATTTTCTAATCAAGAAAATTAATTGATATTATTGTAAAAAAATGACCGAATCGGGGTGTAGCGTAGCCCGGTCATCGCGCCTGCTTTGGGAGCAGGAGGTCGCAGGTTCGAATCCTGCCACCCCGACAGTTTTTAGTAGTAAAATTTTGTATTGGTCCAGTAGCTCAGCTGGATAGAGCAACTGCCTTCTAAGCAGTAGGTCTCAGGTTCGAATCCTGACTGGATCACAAAATTTATTTGAAATAAATAAAAGAGGAGAGGTGCCGGAGTGGTAACGGAGCAGATTGCTAATCTGTCATCGGGTAACCGATGCCAGGGTTCGAGTCCCTGTCTCTCCGCTTATATTTTATTATGACCGAATCGGGGTGTAGCGTAGCCCGGTCATCGCGCCTGCTTTGGGAGCAGGAGGTCGCAGGTTCGAATCCTGCCACCCCGACAAAAGCCTTTGTAAATTTTACAAAGGCTTTTTTTATTTTTATTATTATGGATTACTCAATACTTGGTAAAAAGGAATCAGTACAATCATATATTTTTGGATTTTCATTCATATTAATCATGATTATTTCTTCTCTCTATTTTGATGATAAAGAAATTATTCTTCCTGAAGTTGCCGCATTATCAATAGGAATTTTCACTTTCAGAGAAAATAAATGGTTACAACAACCATTTCATATATTTCTACTCCCTTCAATTACAGCAATACTTGGTTTTGGAATAAATTTTTTTCCTATTTCATTTTTATTGAAACTTGTAATTATTCTAATTGCAATGTTATTCACTCTTAGAGTTTTTAAAAGTCAGTTAGCTCCTTCTTTAGCAACAGGTCTACTACCTATAATAACAAATGCACATTCATTTTTATTTTTATTTGCTATTTTTGTTTTTGTTTTCTTGTTGTTTATATTTATTAAATTATTTAAAATAAAACCAACAGAACAAACCTCTCCTATAATATATGAAAGTCACAATAGATTATTAATTTGTCTATTTTTAATTTGGATTGTTATTTGCCATTTTTCTGGTTATAATTACTATGCAGCAATTCCTCCAGTAATTGTCGTTGCTTTTGAATCATTAAATAATCCTGCACTAAAATTAAAAGTTCGATTAAAACGTATTTTAGCACTTTTTATTTGTAGTATCATTGGCTGTTTAACTATAAAATATCTTGATAATTTTTTATTAGCTAGTTTTATAGATTTAATAATTGTTTCATTATTATTATTTTTTTTAAACCTAAGATTACCTCCAGCTTTTGCAATGGTAATTTTACCTATGATTATGCCCGAAAAAACTATAGAACATTTACCATTAGCAACATTTATAATGAGTACATTTTTTATAATGGGAATATTTATGATACAAAAACAATTATATCCTGATCCTATTGATTTTTAAATCATACAAGTAATCTTTTATACATACATATTTTATATATTTAAACTTTAATTTATTATAAGTGAATACAAAAGAAAATTCTAATCAAAAAGAATTAAAACGAGGACTTACAAATCGCCATATCCAATTAATAGCTCTTGGAGGAGCAATTGGAACTGGTTTATTTTTAGGTATAGGTCCAGCTGCAGTTCTTGCAGGACCTTCAGTAATTTTAGGCTATGCTATTGCAGGAATAATAGCATTTTTTATCATGAGACAATTAGGAGAAATGGTAGTTAACGAACCTGTTTCTGGTAGTTTCAGTCATTTTGCTTACAAATACTGGGGACCTTTTGCTGGTTATGCTTCTGGATGGAATTATTGGATTCTTTATATTCTAGTTAGTATGTCTGAACTTACAGCTATTGGAATTTATGTTCAATTCTGGTGGCCTGAAATTCCTTTATGGTCTTCTAGCCTATTCTTTTTTATTATAATAAACTTATTAAACCTAGCTTCTGTAAAAGTTTATGGAGAGGCTGAATTTTGGTTTTCTATTATAAAAGTAGTTGCTATTCTAGCAATGATTGCATTTGGTACATATTTACTATTTAGCGGTAATGGAGGAGAACAAGCTACTATTCAAAATTTATGGAACAATGGTGGATTTTTTCCTAAAGGTTTTCTATCAGGAAATAACAAAGATGGTTTTCAAGGATTATTTTCTGCCATGGCATTAATAATGTTTTCTTTTGGGGGATTAGAATTAATTGGAATCACTGCTGCTGAAGCAGAAAATCCAGAAAAAAATATTCCTAAAGCAACAAACCAAGTCATCTATAGAATTCTTATTTTTTATGTTGGAGCTCTAATTATTTTATTTTCATTATCTCCTTGGGAAAATATAACAGATAAGAGTAGTCCATTTGTAATGGTTTTTAATAATCTAAGTTCAATTGACATCAATTTATTTGGACACACAATTGCTTTTTCTAAAATCATTGCAAACGCATTAAATTTGATTGTTCTAACTGCTGCTTTATCTGTTTATAATAGTTCTGTTTATAGCAATAGTAGAATGCTTTATGGATTAGCAGAACAAGGAAATGCACCTAGTTTTCTTAAAAAATTAAATAAAAACCATGTCCCAATCATGGCTATATTAGTTTCATCACTATTTGCAGCAGCTTGTATTGTTATTAATAAACTTATACCAGAAAGTGCATTCGAAATATTAATGTCATTAGTTGTTTCTTGCTTAGTAATAAACTGGGTAATGATTTCATTTACGCATTTAAAATATAGAAGACAAAAAAGCATAGAAAATAGCAAAACCCTGTTTCCTTCATTCTTATACCCTATCAGTAATTATATTTCTATTCTTTTTTTACTGGGTATATTAATTATTATGTGGTTTACAGGACTTAAAATTTCTGTAGAATTAATCCCTATTTGGATGATTTTACTTTATATTTCATATGTATTCGTAAAAGCTAAAAAGAAATAAATTAAAAAGGGATTATTCACTTGAATAATCCCTTTTTAATTAAATATATTTTTTTATCTGATTCACTAACTGCTCTTTTGGGCGAGCTCCACTTTCCTTCCACAACAATTCACTATTCTTAAATATTGCAAATGTAGGGACACCCTTTACTTGATATCTAGCAGCCAAATCTTGATATTTATCTATATCAACCTTAAGAATCTTGACATCATCTCCTAACTCTTCTTTTACTTGCTGTAAAATTGGTCCCATCATTTGACATGGACCACACCAAGTCGCAAAAAAATCTAATAGAACCGGTTTATCTGAATTAATAATTTCTTCGAATGTCATTGTTTTATTATTTTTTATTGTTGAGTTATCTTTTTTATTAAAAAAACGTTTAAACATATTTTTTGTTCTTCTAGCAAATTTACAAAAAAGCACTTCCGAAGAAGCGCTTTTTCATAATTAGCTTTCACTAATTACTAACCTAACCTATGAAAAATTTATTCTATCGTTAGTGCTACTAACAATTTCTATTATTAAAATAATCAAATAAAATACCAATATTAAAATACTGACACACTGAATATTACATTTAACACAAATTAAGTCTAAGATATTATTATGTTAAAAAAAACACCTATAATTCACAAATAAATTTAGGATTAACTGACTTTATTTCAGTTAGTACTGACTTTATTTCCTCTTTTGTTGAATTTTCTTCTAATCTTTTTAATTGTTGAGAATTTAATCCTACTAATTGTAAAAATATCACCTTACCGTGAGGCGTTTCTATCTCATCTAAATCACCATCTTTAATAAATGCTAATCCTACTATATCTGTATCAGAATCTGAGCGTATAGGACCTCCTAAAGGCAAAAATTGATACTCATCAAACCAAACCTTAGTTTCGTTTACGAAACGAGCTAAATTATTCATTAATTGAACCACCCAAAAAGGATCTTCATCCTTATCTTCTTTTACTTTTTTTACTCGGAAAGAAAACTCAAATCCCCATTTACTGAATTCTTGCCCTACGCTTTCTTCAGAATAATATAAATGAGACATTCCATAACTTACTAAATGTCGGTAATCATCAACATCAAATACAGCTACACCATCAATAGGATCTTCACCTCCTTGAAATGACATAACTTTCGGTGAATAAAATCTAGGTTCTAAATCTCCGTATATTTTTTTTAATCTATCTTCAATAAATAAAGCACCTACGGCTTGATCTTTTTTATATTGCTTTTTGTATTCTTCTAAATTCATATTACAAAAATAAATGATAAATAATTATTAGACATAAAAAAAGAGAGCTTCTTGTTAGAAACTCTCTTGCTAGTAGCGAGGACCGGACTCGAACCGATGACCTTCGGGTTATGAGCCCGACGAGCTACCTACTGCTCCATCTCGCGTTATTGGATTGCAAATATACAAACTAATTTTAAAACACCAAATAAATATGCTTTTATTTTTATAATTTTATTTAATTAATAATTCTAATACCGACAAAAAAAATATAATTAAATGAATTTCAGCTAAATGAAACCTTTGTTATTTAATATTTTTTTTTGAAAATAATTTTTAATTTGCAATAGCGGTTGACATGAAAATCCTTTTATAAACGGTTTTCTAAGTTTAGAATAGTTTACCGTTTATAAAAGATTGTAATAGAAAACGCGACCGAAGGGATTGCCCAAAATATTTAAAATACTTTGTTTTTATATTTTTTTTAGAACTGGAATGGGTGGATTATTTATTATAAAATCAACGATTGATTCTGCTCTATCTGTTAAATAAAGTAATTTTTTATACTCTTGATCTTTTGCCAACTGATGCAAAACAGAGTATATAGCTGTATCTTCTACGTATCTTTTTTTACTTAAGAAAATCATAGGGCTGTAATAGCCAGATGTACCATAATGGTTTTGCGCTGCTTCTTGAAAAATTTCTTGTGTAGTACCTGCACTTCCGGGAGCATACACAAGTCCAAATAGACTAATTGTAAGTAACATATCTTCTCGGATGCTGTTTGAAAAATATTTTGCGATATATGTAGCGAATAAATTACTAGGTTCGTGTCCATAAAACCAAGTAGGAATGGCTAAATTTTCAGTTCCATCAGGATAGAAATTTAAAATCTTCTGTGCATTAGTGATATAATTTTTAGCTAAATATTCTTTTCCATCATGATCTTCCATATCTAAATCTGCTAAAATAATAATTGCATTCATTAAATCTTGATCAGAATATTTTGCCATATAAGCACCTAAATTAGCAGCCTCCATAACTCCTGGCCCTCCTCCAGACACAACAAAGTAACCTTTTTCTGTTGCCCATTTAGCTGCCAATGCTACTTTATTGTAGAATTCTGAATTACGAGGAATTGAATGACCTCCCATAAAACCTATAACTTTCTTTTTAGTCATTCCGTTTTTATCATATTTTAAAATACGACGTAAACCATCGTCTATAGATAAATCATGGATTCTTTGTGAAAGTGCTTCAGATAAAGAAAGATTGTATTTATGTTTCACAAAATGTTTATAAATCTCAAAATCTTTACTTCTATCATCATCTGGATTGTAACCCTCCATCAATTCCTGCCATGTATACAGCTTACCTCTGTATGGATTGTAGGGTATCTTAGGAAATTTAGGATAAACAAAAGCTCCTTGATCAATTAAATTTACAGCTTCATCTTTTTTAAATTTACAACCCAAAAAAGATGTATTGTCTAAAATGTAACTATCCCAATTTATATTTTGTTTTATGAAACTTATATCTTGAATCACTAGGTTTGTTAAATCATTTGTCTGGCTTATATAATTTATCCATTCATCTAAATTATGAATTAGATTTTTTATCGGCTTAATTTTCATTTTTATAGGTTATTGGTTAATTTTATGAAGTTACATTATTTAATTAAAACTTTCTATTCTTACCCAATAAATTGTTAATCTAAATTATCTTTGTACGATTTTTTAAATTTTAACTATTTATTTAAAAACATAAAGCAATGAATATTGATCAAAATAATAGAGAACAATTAATTGAACAACGTATTAACGACTCTGTAACGAGCGTTTTTAAAGTTGTTTTTCCTGGTGATACAAATCATCACCATACAATGTTTGGTGGTGGAGTTATGTCTTTAATGGACGAAACGTCTTTTATTGCCGGAACTAGATTTTGTCGCAAACCATTGGTAACTGTTAGTAGTGGTAAAATAGACTTTAACTTACCTATTCCTGGAGGAACTTTAGTAGAATTAGTAGGAAAAGTAATTCGTGTAGGTCGTACAAGTTTAGATGTGCAAGTAGAAGTATTTATAGAAAGTATGTATAGCGATGATAGCAGAGAAAAGGCTATTTCTGGCGTTTTTACTTTTGTTGCTTTAGACGAAAACAAAAAACCTGTTCAAGTCATTGATTAATTACTTTTGAAAAAAATAAAAAAACGCTTTATGATATTTTATAAAGCGTTTTTTTTATGTAAAAAGTTATATTTATTTTTTCTTGGGCAATTGCTTCGCACCGTGCTTTTACGCTATATCTTTTTTGATTGGTCAGTTAAGCAGAGCCGACATGACCAATCAAAAAAGGATGTCGCTACAATCACTATTGCAAATGAATTAAATCTCTAAAACCATTTAGAAATATTATTCAAAATAATAGTTTAAACAAATTAAAAATTCACTTTGTCTTTTATATAATTTCCGTTTTGACAAAAATGTTTTAATTCACTTTCTATAAAAACTTCTATTTCTACTGCATCGGATTCTGGATATAATAAATGAACATTTGCACCAGCATCTAATGTGAAATACAATTGCTTATCTGTTTCTCTACGGTATTCCCATAATTTTTCCAAAGCTGCAACTGTATTTGGTTTCATTAATATAAAAGCTGGATTAGACATCATCATCATAGCATGTAATGTTAATGCTTCATGCTCTACTAATTCACCAAATGCTTTTACATCTCCATTTTTTAAAATTGGAATTAATTTTTCTAAATTTTCATTTGCTTCTAAAAAACGACGTTCTGCATACGGATGATTATTCATTAAATTGTGACCAACTGTAGAAGAAACAGACTTTTGTCCTTCGTGAATTAATAGTATTGTATCATGAAAAGTTTTAAAAACTTCATGGATTTCAGCATCTGGATATTTCGTTCCGTATAAATCAGAGCTATCTTTTATGAAATCATTCTCTCCCCACTCTACTAAACCTTTAAAAACAGATCTACAAGCACTACCAGAACCTAAACGCGCTAAGAAAGAAGCTTTTTTTAATGATTCTTCTTCAGAAAGATTTGCACCTAAATTATTTTCTATTTGCACCAAACATAACGCTAAAGCAGACATTCCTGATGCTGAAGAAGCAATACCAGAACTGTGAGGAAAAGAATTATGTGTATAAACTGTAAATTTATATGCTTTTAAAAAAGGAACATAATCAATTATACGCTTAAAAAATGTAATAATTTTAGGTGAAAAACTATCTTTTTTTTCTCCTTCCAAATAAACCTCAACTTGAAAATTATCAGAGTTTTTTTTCTCAAATTTTAATTCAGTTTCAGTATAACTATTTGTTAGTGTATAACTAATTGAACTATTTGTTGGAATTTGATTTTTCTTTTTTCCCCAATATTTTACTAAAGCAATATTAGAAGGACTTTTGGTATTAACACTTCCTTCTTCTATCGAAAAAGAAGTTGTGGAAAGATTTGATATGAATTGTTGTTCCATAAAAACAAAAATAAACTATTTTAAGGAATTGTGTTTTTTATAATTTGAATAATGATAATCAATCGCTACATTGACTGGAATGAAATTATAATTTAAAGTTTCTTTAATTTTAGTATTATCATACTGAATAAAAGAAGTTAAAGAATTGTAATTTGACTTAGAAATATATACACCTCCAAAAAGTCTATTTACATTCGACAAAATTCTTAAAACCTTTAGAAATGAATTTGATAATAGCTTTACTTGCTTATTATTTTTACTAGCAACTAAGTCCAATACTTCTTTATAATACTTATTTTCTGAAACAAGAATAAATTTCTGATTGTAAATTTTCTTCTCAACTAATTCCAATAAAATAGTCACAACATCTCTAACATCTACAAATCCTGTACCTCCTGTTGGAACATACTTATTGATAAATGAATCTTGAGCAAACAATTTTTCACTTTCTCTTTTCCCATCTAATGATCCAATAATTACTCCTGGATTTACAATGATAACATTAAGCCCTTCTTGAGATGCTCTCCAAACCTCCATTTCTGCTCTAAATTTTGAAATAGCATACGCAGAATGCTCTAAAGCATTATTCCATGGAGAAAGTTCATTAATTTTTTTTGTTACAGGATTTAAGTCATCCATTGTAGCAATAGAACTTATAAAAAAGAACTCTTTAACTTTTGAATCTATTGCTTCATTAACTAATGCTTCTGTTCCAGATATATTAGTACTAAATATTTCATTTTCATATTTTTTATCAAAAGAAACAAAAGCTGCTGTATGATAAATAGAAGATACATTTTTAAGTAACTTAGGAAGTTCAGTAACATCTAATAAGTCTCCATCAACCCACTCTATTTTTTTGTAAAGATTTAAGAGATTTCTATCAGAAAAAAGTTCTTCAACAGATTTTGTATTAGATTTTTTTCGTTTTAATGCACGAATAGGCTGATCTCCTTTTGCTAATTCAACTAATAAATGACTACCAACCAGTCCTGTACCTCCTGTTACGAAAATCATACTAAAAATTATAAATATCTTTTTTTCTTAAACCAAATGTAAATAAAAAATACCACTAATAACATTACAAATAAACAAATGGGGTAACTCAATTTATATTTTAACTCGGGCATAAATTCAAAGTTCATCCCATAAATCCCAGCAATAAATGTAAGTGGTAAGAAAAATGCAGAAAAAACAGTTAAAGTCTGCATTATTTCATTTGATTTTTGACCATTCATAGAAAGATAGGTAGATAGTAAGTTCTGTGCATCATCAACAATTTGCGTATGTAAATGCAACATTTTTATATTCTCTTCATATAAATCTTGCGCAGAACTTGTTCTCTTATTATCTAATCTATATTCGTTAATTACTTCTAAGGTATAATCAAGAATTTTTTTACAGGCTGTAGCTTCTCTTTTTAATTTATAAAGATTAGGAATCTGTATTTTTCTAAGGTCATCTGTAAAAATTAGATGCTCTAGTTGATTAATTTCTTCATCCATTTCAAAAGCTGGCGCTTCATAAGATTTTAATGTTGCAAAAATTATTCTGTATAAAATATTTTTGATTGTTATTTTACTAACATCTGTATTCTTCAAATACTTATTTACAATATTCTCAAATATTTTTGTTTCCTGTTGATGAACTGTAATAATATAATCTGGTCCAATAAAAATACTGATTTTATGACTAAATTCTTTAATTGTATTTTTTTGAAATGGAGATTCTTTTCCAAAAAAACGTATTAAAAGAAAAGAAGTTAAATTTTCACCAGGTTCATATTTTGGTAAATGACCTGGTTCTAAACTATCCTCTATAGTTAATTTTTGAAATGAATATTTTACTGCTATTTCTTCTAATTCAGTTTTTGTTGGATTATGTAAATTAATCCATTTGAATTTATCGTTTTCAAAAAGAGTTTGCATCTATCAAATATATTACAATATATTTTTCTGAATATAATAGATTACAATAAATAATTTCAAGAATTAAAGATTAAATAAATGTATTTATTACACGTAGTGCATTATCATTGTTT
>DJDD01000118.1:308-5499 GCA_002430925.1 Flavobacteriales bacterium UBA5933 | reverse complement strand
ATCAAAAAATATAAAGTACAAAAATAGTGAATAAAAACAAGATGGATAAATGTTAATAAATAGTTTTATGATAATTTTTATAAAAAATTTGTTATTTTCATTAATTAAAAAAAAGACCTAAAAACTATAAAAATTGCACTATAAATTTGGTTTTTAAGAAAATTTTAAACATTTTTATATAAATATTATGTTTTTTAACAACTTCTTATCAAGTTGTATCTTTTATTTTTGCGATGTAGTAAATATTTAGTAAATGAAAAAATTAATTGCACTTTCTTGTTTTTGTTGCGGAATTTTTCTTTCAGCACAAAGCCAAGAAAGTTACATTTTAGCGTCTAATGATGCTAATTCTTCAACATTAAATGTTGCAAAAAGTATTACTTATAGTGATCATTTAATAGCAGCAAAATCTTTTGAAATGCCTCCGGTAGAAAACTTTGATGAAATTGAGGGGTTCGTCATTATGAAAAAATTAATAGCAGTACCTGAAAAAGGGAATGGTTATTCAATTGAAAAATTGACACACAGCAAAGCTTTCTTAAATCCAAAGGCAAAATCTATTTTAGAAAAAATTTCTAAAAAATTCTTAGAAGATTATAATCAAACAATAACAGTCACTTCATTAACTCGATCAGAAGAAAGTCAATCTAGTTTACGTCGTGTTAATAGTAATGCAGCAAAAGGTGATAGTGCTCATAATTATGGTGCTGCTTTTGATTTATCTTATACTAAATTTAATGGTAAGTATACGTACAGTAAAACAAATCGAGATAACTTAGAAGCTATACTGAAAAAAATGCAAGATAATGGTGAAATTTATTATATAAAAGAATATAGACAGCATTGTTTTCATGTAACAGTACGTAATCCTAATCAATCTGCATCTACAACATTGTAGGAGTGTAAAAATTAATAATTCTTTTCTATTTTTGTAGGAATTTGAAGTTTATGAGATTTATTATTGGTTTATTGTTATTCGGTTTTTCTTTTAATGTTTTAGCGCAAAAACGTGTAATTATAGAACCTTCTAAAGAATATATACAACATTTAAATGCAGCTAAATCTCATAAAATTGAGTTAATAAGAACAGATAAGCAACTTAATAGATACGTTAGTAAAGGTAGACTTGTAAAAGTTCAGCAACGTGGTTATGGTTGGCGTTTAGGGAATTTAACTCATAGTCATTCTTACATCGTATCGAAAGGAAAAGATGTTTTAAGAGGTATTGCAAGAGATTTTGTGAAATTAACAGGACAGAATTTTTTTGTTGTTACTTCTTTAACGAGAACATTACACGATCAAAATAGATTAAGAGGTATTAATAGTAATGCTTCTTCTAACGATAGTTCTCATAATTTTGGATCTGCATTTGATATTTCTTACGTTCGTTTTAATCATAAAATACGACTAGATCATAAATTAGAAAAATCATTAGAAAAGGTTTTACAAACCTACGTTAGAACAGGTAAAATATATTATGTAAAAGAATCTAAAATTAGATGTTTTCATATAGTCGTTCGAAATTACAAATAAAACCAAAAACGCTCATTTAATTTTTTAAATGAGCGTTTTTAGTTTTATTTACTTTTCTTAAAATTCAAATTTGAAAGAATAATTGCAAAGATTATAATTGCAATCCCCGTCCATTGTATAGGCTGAACTTTTTCTTGTAATACAATAAATGCCATTGTCACAGAAACAGGTAGTTCTAATGAAGAAACTATACTTCCTAAACCTAAACCTGTGTGTGGAAATCCTTTATTTAATAGAATAGGAGGTAGTACAGTCCCAAAAACAGCTAAAAATATTCCCCAATTAGTAAAAATACTAAAATTGAAAGGATGTATACTTGCTGTATCATTGGATACATTATTATAAAAGCTTAATAATCCTTGTGAATAATAAGGTCCAATTTGACTGAATATTAAAAATAATCCAATAACAAATGAACCACCATAAAGCATCCACAAACTTTTTTTGTATGGAGGCAAATAATTAGCCATACTATTTGATGTAAACATTGTAGTTGTAAATGAACAAGCCGCTAAAAATCCCCAAAAAATCCCTTTAGGGTTTAATTCTACTTCTTGATTTATTAAGTTCGTAGCTAAAATTGTCCCAAACAAAACTAAAGCAACTGCGATTATTTTTTTTGCAGAAGGAAATTGTTTATTTAGAATAGCTTCTACAAGAATACTAATCCATACAGTCTGCATTAATAATACAATAGCAATAGAGACATTAATGTATTGTACAGACAAATAATAGAACAAGCTTGTGAAACCTAAAGAAGTTCCAGCAATCATTAATTTTTTTTTGTCTTTGTTTTCTACTTTTGGTAATGTAACTTGACTTCCCATAATTAGATTTATAATTATAAGAGTTATAATTCCTAAAACAAATTGTGAGGTTGTAACTTCTGCAGTTGTATAGCCTTGTTCATAAGCTAATTTTACAAAAGTCGCTAACATTCCATAGAAGCTTGCACCCATGGCAACAAATAAAACTCCTTTTAAAACATTTTTATTATCCATAATTATTTTTCAAAAAAATGGCTTGATTTTTTTGAATCAAGCCCTATAATGTATTATATTTTTTGATTAAATAGGTTTATTAATTTCAGCTTCAATTTTGTCAAAAATAAAATTTAAGTCTTCTTTATTTTCAACAAAATCTAAATTATCCACATCAATTACTAAAACTTTTCCTTCTTTGTAATTTGCAATCCATTTATCATATTTTTCATTTAATCGACTTAAATAATCAATACTGATAGAATTTTCATAATCTCTACCTCTTTTTTGGATTTGACCAACTAAAGTAGGAATAGATGCTTTTAAATAAATTAATAAATCTGGAGATTCTACAAACCCAGTCATCAAATTAAATACACGAAGATAATTGTTATAATCACGTGTAGATAATAATCCCATATCGTTTAAGTTACTAGCGAAAATATGAGCATCTTCATAAATGGTACGATCTTGAATAATATCTTTACCACTTTCTCTAATTTCTTTTACCTGATTGAAACGGCTTCCTAAAAAGTATATTTGTAAGTTGAAAGCCCATTTCTCCATATCATTATAAAAATCATCCAAATAAGGATTCATTTCTACATCTTCAAATTGAGCTGTCCAATTATATTTTTTTGCTAAAAGCTTTGTTAGAGTGGTTTTTCCAGCTCCAATATTTCCTGCTATGGCGATATGCATTTTACAATTTTTTTAACGTTTGCAAATATACTAAACCTTAAATCTGAAAACAAAATCTCTTAACCCAACTCATAGAAAAATCTTTTTTTACAAAAAAATAATTACTTAAAATTTCTTAATTTTTTCAAAATGAAATTATAAATTTTTTCTATAAATTAATTTAAATATCAATGATTCTCATGGGTTTTAAATCATGTTTCAAAGTTTCAATTGTCTGTAATTAAGGTTGTTGTATTGTGTATATACTTAAGGTAGAATCATGAAAATGATAAAAGTAACTTTCGTTGAAAGCTATACTTTTTGTATTTTTTAATTCTAAATATGGAGTAGAGATTTTTGATGTTATATTTTTATTAATTAATCGATGATTGTCAATATAAAAAATAGAATCTTTATAAAAATAGTACGGAGAATTATTTGTGTTTAGGTCAACAGCGTATTTAAAATTAGCATAATCATCATAAACATAAATTGTATTCTGACTTTTTAAGTATACGAAATTTCTGTAGCTGTATATTTTTTCAATGGATTGGTCATTGTTTTTAAGAAATATCTGTTTTGATGTCAAAATAGTTTTTTGCATCTGATAGTTGTATTGTATCAACTTATTTTCTATCATATCATAAAACCAACAAAACTGATTGTCAATAACTCTAAGTGCAATAGGAATATAATCTGTTGTATTAAATTTAATAGGATCTTGTATTTGACTTAAATTTTCATCAAGAATATTCAGTTTATTAAAATTTGTGTAAGCATACAATCGTAAAGGATTACTTGTATCAACAGTTAATAATATATTCTTTAAATCAATAATTCTATTTTGTTTGTTGGTAGCGAATTTTTTTTCAATCTTAGAATCAGAAATAAGATAAATAGAATTATTTAAATCTGTATCAATTGTTTTTACAGTTTGATTACTAATAACCATAGAATCCTTCAACTCAAAATTTTGTGCCGTACAAAATGAGAAGATTGATAAAAAAAAAATGCTATATATAACTTTCATCTACTTGAAAATAACTTCGTAACCAAATCTACAAATAGATAATAGGATAACCAAGATAAAGATGATACGAATAAATTTATTTCCTTTATTTATTGCCAATTTTGCACCAACGAACCCACCCAAAGCATTACAAATTGCCATTGGTAATGCTATTTTCCATATAATTTGTCCTTTTATTAAAAATAAACAAATTGAACCAAAATTAGTAGCAAGATTTATTAATTTAGCATTTGTACTTGCTTTTAGAAAATCCATTCCTAATAATGTAATAAATCCTAAAATAAAAAATGTCCCTGTTCCTGGACCAATAAATCCATCATAAAACCCAACAATAATACCAACAACACAACCATTTATGATCATTTTATTTCGTGGTAATTGACGTTCTTTGGCTTGTCCAAAATCTTTTTTGAATATGGTATAAATAGCCAATAAAATTAAAATAACGAGCAATAAAGGTTTTATGAAATCATTACTTACGACAGTTAGTAACTGCGAACCTAAAAATGCTGAAATAAATGAAAAGAATGCGATGTATAACAATAATTTCCAATCAATTTTTACCTTTTTTAAATATTGAATTGTTGCACTTGCAGTTCCACTGAACGCAGGGATTTTTAAAGTTCCAATTACTGTAGATACAGGTAAATTAGGTAAAAAAGCAAGCGACAAAGGTGTTTGTATTAACCCTCCGCCACCAACAATTGAATCTACAAAACCAGCAAAAAATGCAGCTGTACATAGATAAAATAAAGTTTCTAATTCCAATTAATATAATTTCAGTAAATGTATAAATCAAAATCATATTTATAAATCAAGTTGTTTAATTATTTTTCAACAATATTTTTTGGGCAATTGCTACGCAACGTGCTTTCCATTACAATCTTTTTTAATTGGTCATAGAACGAAGTTGAAATGCACTAATCAAGTTCAAATACCCAATCAAAAAAGGATTTCCATTTCAATC
>DJDD01000118.1:0-170 GCA_002430925.1 Flavobacteriales bacterium UBA5933 | reverse complement strand
AAAAGGATTTCCATTTCAATCACTATTGCAATTTCATTAGTAAATAAAAGTTTAAAGAATTATAATTAATTGAATTAAATATTTTCTAAGATTACACTGCATTTTTACTTCATTTATCATTTAATAACTAAATATCATTTCCTAAATTTGGGATATGAAAGCAAGATTTG
>DJDD01000030.1 GCA_002430925.1 Flavobacteriales bacterium UBA5933 | reverse complement strand
CAATCCCTACGGTCACGCTATACGCTATATCTTTTTAGTTTGGTCATTGACTTAGTCGAATGATATGATGACCAAGCTAAAAAGGATGTCGCTTCTATCGTTATTGCATTTTTTAATTCCAATTAATAAATTAGTAAAAAAGTATCATATGTTTAAGGTATTTATGTTAGCTCTAATGTTATTAAACGAGTAAAAATTATGATATAAGAAAATACATTTACATAAGAATTTTCAACTTTTATCATTGTTATCATCAATCAGAGATAAAATACTCAATTTCAGAATAGCAATTGTTTCGTCAATTTCCTCAAAGTTTAAATGACCAAAACCAATACGGATAGAAGTTGTTTTTTTTGTTTGGTAAAGAAGAGTTTGTGGAATAAACAAACCATGTTTAGAACATATTTTCTTGAGCTGCATAAGATTAATTTTTTGTTTAAAAGAAACCCAAATAGCTAACCCTCCAGAAGGTTTATTTACATCAATAAATTCATTTAATTCTGATTTTATTTTATCATAAAAATAATCGCCTCTTTCTTTATATATTTTACGTAGTTTTTTTAATATTCTATTTATTTCTCCATCATCAATCATCTCTCCCAAAACTTGTTCTATAAAAGGATCAACTTCTTGATTAATAATTGATAAATGTTTTTTTGTTTCCTGAATAAAATTTTCTGGAGCAATCATAAATCCAGCATGATAGCCTGACGCTAAATAACTTCCAAATTTACCAATATAAATTACCATTCCATTTTGATTCGTACTTGCTAAAGGAAGAATAGGACGATTGGAATAGTGAAAATCAAAATCATAATCATATTCAATAATTATAAATCCAAATTCTTTGGATAAGTTAATTAATTCTATTCTTCGCTCTAAACTAAGTGTTACAGTTGTAGGATAATGATGATGTGGAGTCACAAAAACAATTCTTATGGGATTATTTTCGCATATAATTCTCAAAGCTTTCATATCCATTCCATTTTCATCAACAGAAACTTGCTTTATTTTTACATTTTTTGTCTGAAAAATCATGTTTGTCTTATAATAACTTAAATCAGTAACTGCGACACAATCATCTTTATTCAAAAGTATTTGACTAATGATATAAAGAATCATTTCAGAGTTTTTTGTAACAACAATATTTTCTTTAGAAATATGTAAACCTCTTGTAAGGTTTAGATAATTGGCTAGATTTTTAAGAAAAAATTCATTTTCCGTTTGATTTATTTTCAGAAATGATGTTTTTCTTTTTAATATAGATGAATATAATTTCGCAGGAATTTTTAGTTCAGCTAATCTATTGTCTATAGTGCCATCAGTTAAATAAAGTTTTTCTGTATAATGTTCGTATGGATTATCTAATAAGATAGATTTTTCGAAATGAAACCCAGCTTCTTTAGGATAGCTATTTTCCGAATGGTTTTCATTTTTATCAATTTTCTGAAATTTATAAGAAGCATTATAAGTAAGAATATAACTTCCTTTATTAGGAACTATTCTTATCCATCCTTGTAATTCTAATTCTTGTAGACAAGCTACAATTGTATTTCTATGTAAGTTGAAAATAGAACTTAATTGTCTTGATCCTGGTAATTTTGTGCCACTTGGTAAGTAGCCAAGTTGTATTGCTTTAGCAAATTCGTCTGCTAATTGTAAATAGATTGCTTTTTCAGATTCTCTATTTATTTTTATAAAGCTGTTAAAAGGAATTTCAACCGGACTATTCATAATGTAAAAACTGGCATAAGTTAATAGTTCGGAAAGATACTATTTTCGCATCAAATTTTATACAATATTTCATGAGAATGAAAAAATCTACTTTAATATTATGCTTTGCTGCCCAAAATATTTTTGCTCAAAATATAAATGATACAATTGCAATCGGTGAAGTATCTATTTTGGATAATCGTCTTAATACACCTTTATCTAAAGAGAATAGAAATATATATGTGATAGATAAGGCAGAAATAAATAAATTACCTGCACGAACAGTTCAAGAAGTCTTACAGTATGCTGCAGGAGTTGATTTACGTCAAAGAGGACCTTTTGGTTCACAGGCAGATATTTCTTTAGATGGAGGTAGTTTTGAGCAAACTCTTGTATTATTGAATGGGGTGAAAATAATGGATGCTCAAACAGCACATAATTCACTTAATTTACCTATTCCATTAGAAGCCGTAGAAAAAATTGAAATTATTCGCGGTCCTGCTGCACGTGTTTATGGAAACAATAGTTTAACAGGAGTGATTAATTTCGTCACTCGTAAACCAACTAAAACGGGTGTATATGCACATACTTATTTGGGGACAAATTTCCAAAAAGATAGTGATGATACAGGTGATACTTTTATCAATCGAGGATTACATCTTGGTGCGAATTTAGCAAAAGAAAAGCATCAACATCAAATTTATGCAAGTCACGATTGGGGAAATGGATATAGATATAATACGGCATATGAAAATAACAAGATTTATTATCAAGGAAATTTTCAATTTAATAATAAAAACAGTCTTGTTGCTTCGTATGGGTATGTAAAAAATGGATTTGGAGCGAATGGATTTTATGCTGCACCAGGAGATAAAAATTCTAAAGAAATTGTAGAGACTACTTTAGCCATTTTACAATCAAAACATCAATTGTCTGATCGATTTTTATTAATGCCAAGATTAAGCTATAGATATAATTTTGATGATTATCGTTATTATAAAAATAATTTAAATTCAGCACGTTCAAAGCATTATTCTAATACCATAGCAGGAGAATTAAATTCAACTTATCGTTTAAATAAAGGGCAAATAGGTGTAGGAGTTGAATATAGAAATGAACAGATAAATTCTACCAGTATAAAAAATCATACAAGAAATAATGTAGGATTGTATGCAGAATATAAAACAGATATTACTGATAAACTAAATATGAATGTTGGAACATATGTAAATTACAATTCACAATACGGTTGGAAAGCATTTCCAGGACTTGATGCTAGTTATGCGCTTACGTCAAATCTTAAATTTGTTGCCAATGCAGGTACAAGTCAGCGTATACCATCTTTTACTGATTTATATTTAGATCAAAGACCAGGTAATATAGGTAATCCTACGATTGAATCTGAGAAAGCATTTCAAACGGAATTTGGTTTTAAATATAATAAAAGAAGTTTTAGTTTTAATGGGTATTATTTTTACCGGTCAATCACAGATTTTATTGACTGGGTTCGTTTAACAACTAATGAACCTTGGCAAGCAAATAATTTTGGAGACTTAAGAACAAATGGATTTAATACAAAAGTTGCTTATCAATTTGATTTAGGGAATAAACAATTTTTAAAAATATCTGCAAGTTATTCTTATTTAGATCCAAAATTTAAAAATGTTGATGATAAATATAATTCAAAGTATAAGATAGAGAGTTTGAAGCATCAGTTTATAAATACTCTGGATTATCAATTAGGAAAAACAACCATTTCTCTAGCTAATCGTTATAATACTCGTCAATCCTATAAATCTTATTGGATAACTGATGCTAGAATTAATCATAATTTTAAAAACAATTTAAGCATTTACTTAGATGCTCAAAATATATTTAACACCACTTATAATGAAGCAGGAGCAATACCTCTTCCATCTCGTTGGTTAACTTTTGGAGTTAAATTTAATGGTATATAAAATTTATTTATATAATTTATAAAAAAGAGAAGAATTAATATTAATTCTTCTCTTTTTTATTGCATAATATTATAAATTAATATCTTAAAAATAAGATAACTTAATTTTATTGCTTTTAAACCAATTCTTTAACTATTTTTGAATAAATATCAAATTATAATTTTTTTTTATAATACAAATAAATAAAAAATTATAGTTAGTTCTGTATTAAACGAACTAAAATGGATTATATTTGTCCAAAATTTAGATTATGATATTATGAAAACAAAAAATCACGAAAATAATGCAGATCTTTTTTGTTGCTTTAGTGCTTTTTTGGAACAAACTTATAAACTTCCGCCATTGGCAGCAAAATTACAAGCTTACATGGTTTTAGAATCAGATGATGAAGGTTTCACATTCGAGGAATTATTAGAAGTTTTTAATGTAAGTAAAAGTTCCTTATCTAATTCAATTAATTTTTTATTATCTATTAATCAAATGGAATACATTAATAAAATTAATTCAAGAAAGAGGTATTTTAGGCTGAACCTAAATTATTTTACAGAAAAGCTAGATTTTTTATATGAAATGATTTCACAAGAAATAGTTTTTACAAATAAAATAAGGGATTATAAAGTCTGCAATGATTCTTTATCAAAAAATCATGACGAAAGACTGATTGATATTTATCTAGAACATTTAGATAAGACAAAAAAAACATTAAATGAAACAATCAATAAAATCAATAAAATTCAACTAGAAAATAATTAATATGAAGAACGTTAACGTTATAATGGTTGGTGCTCTAGCAATTGCATTGAGTTCTTGTGGTAAAAAGGATGCTACAGCCCAACAACAAGGTCCAACACCTTACCCTGTTGTAGATGTACCAATAAAGGTTGTAAATAGTTATGATGAATATCCTACCAATATACAAGGAATAGTTAATAATGATGTAAGAGCCAAAATTCAAGGCTATATTACTGAAGTATATACAGATGAAGGTAAATATGTAACAGCTGGACAACCATTGTTTAAGTTAGAAACAAATGTATTAACACAAAATGCTGATGCTTCTAAGGCTGCTATAACAGCAGCTCAAGCTTCAGTTAGTGCAGCTCAAGCAACTGTAAATGCAGCTCAAGTAGAGGTAAATAAACTAACACCACTTGTAGAGAAAAAAATTATTAGTAATGTACAATTAGAAACAGCAAAAGCCAATTTAGCTCAAGCTCAAGCTCAACATAATCAGGCAATAGCTTCTCTTAAGCAAGCTCAAGCAACTTATAAAGGAGCAGTAGCAAATGTAGATTACTCTATAGTTAGATCACCAATCAATGGAGTAGTAGGACAAATTAATTATCGTCAAGGAACTTTAGTAGGTCCAAGTGATCAAACAGCTATTACAGTTGTATCTAATACTAGTAATGTTTATGCTTATTTTTCAATGAATGAAAAGGAATATTTAGACTTTTTATCAAGATCAGAAGGGACAACATTAACTGAAAAATTAAATAAAATTCCTGCTGTAGAATTAGTTTTAGCTAATGGAGAAGTTTATCCAGAAAAAGGAAAAATTCAAACAGTTTCTGGTCAAATAAATCCAACTACAGGAACGATGGATTTTCGTGTAATTTTTACTAATGCGGCTAAATTATTAGCTAATGGTAGTTCTGGTAAAATACGTATTCCAAAAACTTATGTAGATGTGTTAGTTGTTCCTGATGCTTCAACTTATGAGCAACAAGGTCTAACTTATGTTTATAAAGTAAGAAATGATTCTGCTATTGCTACACCAATTACTGTTATTGAAAAAACAGCTAATATGGCAATTGTAAAAGACGGATTGAAAAAAGGAGATAAAATTGTTGCACAGGGTGTTGCTAAGTTAAAAGATAAAACACCAATAAAGCCTCAACCTACAAATTTTGAAAAAGTTGTAGAATCGATAAAACCAGTTTTCTAAAAAACTATTGATATGTTAAAAAAGTTTATTGAAAGACCCGTTTTATCGACGGTTATTTCTATTATTATATTAATATTGGGTATATTGGGATTAATTATTATTCCAGTAACTCAATATCCTGATATTGCTCCAGCAACTGTTCAGATTACTGCTTCCTATCCTGGAGCAAATGCAAAAACAGTAATGGAGTCAGTCGTAATTCCTATTGAGGAACAAGTAAATGGTGTTGAAGGAATGGATTATATTCAATCTACAGCATCTAACAATGGATCAGCGACAACAACTGTTGTTTTTAAACCAGGAGTTGATGGAGATATAGCGCAGGTAAACGTTCAAAATCGTGTTGCCAGAGCTACACCATTATTACCAGCAGAGGTAACAAAGTCTGGAGTTGTAACTCAAAAACAACAGACTTCTGCCTTAATGTTTACTTCTGTTAGTTCAACAAATCCAAAGTATGATCAAACTTATATTCAGAATTATTTGAATATTAATGTTATTCCTGCCTTAAAAAGGGTGAGTGGAGTAGGTGATGCAACAGTATTTGGATCAATGACATATTCTATGCGTATATGGTTAAATCCAAGTCGTATGGCAAGTTATGGTTTAGAACCATCAGATGTATCAACAGCTTTATCACAAGAATCATTAGAAGCAGCAGCAGGTTCATTAGGACAAAATGCTGGACAAGCTTTTGAGTATACAATTACATATTCAGGTCGTTATAAAACAGAAAATCAATATAAAAATATTGTAATAAAATCATTAGATAATGGTCAAGTATTAAGATTAAAGGATATTGCTGAAGTTGATTTTGGTGCACAAACATATACTAGCCGCTCAGAAATGAACGGGGATCCATCAGCAGTATTTGCAGTTTATCAAACTCCAGGTTCTAATGCGCAAGAAATTATTAAAAATTTAAGAGTAGAGTTAGATAAAGCATCAAAACAATTTCCTGAAGGTATTAGTTATAATATCTTAATGGACACAAATACTTTCTTAGAAGCATCGATAGAAAAAGTTATTCATACAATGATTGAAGCTTTTATTTTAGTTTTTATTGTTGTTTATATCTTTTTACAAGATTTCCGTTCTACACTGGTTCCTTTAATCGCTGTACCAGTATCAATTATCGGGACATTTTTCTTCTTAAATTTAGCAGGCTTCTCTTTAAATTTATTAACATTATTTGCATTAGTACTCGCCATTGGTATTGTAGTGGATGATGCGATTGTGGTTGTAGAAGCTGTACATGCTAGGATGGAAAGTCATCATGAAGCACCAGTTGATGCGACTAAAAATGCTATGGATGAAATCTCAGGAGCTATTATTTCTATTACATTAGTAATGTGTGCAGTATTTATTCCAGTAACATTCATTTCTGGTCCAACAGGAGTTTTTTATAAACAATTTGGTATTACTTTAATTGTTTCTATTTTAATTTCTGCATTAAATGCCTTAACATTATCTCCAGCCTTATGTGCTTTATTTTTAAAACCACATCAAGAAGGAGAACATAAACGTAATTTTATTCAACGTTTCTTTGATTCATTTAATACAGCTTTTAATGTAATGACTCATAAATATGGTAATTCATTCAAATTTTTAGTAAAGCATAAATGGATATCATTTTTAATAATTATAGCTTCTGCACTAGGAATTTATGGTGTTACAAAAGTAATCCCATCAGGATTTGTTCCAACAGAAGATAATGGATTTATTATTGGTAACGTTGAACTACCTGCTGGTGCTTCTATGGACCGTGTTTATGAAGTTGAAAGAGAATTTCAACAGAAAATTAAAGATATTCCAGGAATTGATAAAGCAACTATTATTTCTGGTAACTCTATTATTAACGGTGCAGGTTCTAATTATGGAATGATGTTCATGAAATTGAAACCTTTCGAAGAACGTACAACTCCAGATTTATCAGTGCAAACAATTATAGGTAAATTATTTGGTGTTGCGTCTCAAATTCATGATGCTAATATCATATTCTTCCAACAACCAGCAATTCCTGGTTTTGGTATGTCATCAGGTTTTGAATTGAAGTTGATGGATAAAACAGGAGGAGAGATCAATGATTTTAATAAAGTTGCAAATGAATATGTTGCTGCTTTGACTAAAAGACCAGAAATTCAGTATGCTCAATCATCTTTAAATACAAATTATCCTCAATATGAACTTGATGTTAATGTAGTAAGAGCAAAACAATCAGGTGTTAGTGTTAGTTCTATTTTTTCAACTTTACAAGGATATATAGGAGGATTATATACTGCTGACTTTACAAGATTTGGTAAACAATATCGTGTTTATATTCAGTCTTTACCTGAAGATCGTATCAACGAGACTAGTCTTAATGATATGTATATTAAAACTTCTAATGGTTCTATGACACCAGTTTCTCAGTTTGTCTCATTAAAAAGAGTTTATGGTCCTAATACAATTAATCGTTTTAATCTATTTACAAGTACAAGTATTACTGGAGCAGTAAATCCTGGTTACTCAACAGGAGATGCTATTAACGCGATTAGTGAAGTAAATAAAGAAAATTTATCAGTAAATAATGGAACAGATTTTACAGGTCTTACCAGAGAAGAGGTAAATTCAGGGTCTCAAACAATATTAATTTTTGCATTATGTATTGTTTTTGTTTACTTTATATTATCAGGACAATATGAGTCTTATATTTTACCTTTAGCAGTACTATTATCTGTACCTTGTGGTATTATGGGGGCTTATTTATCTCAATGGTTAGCAGGATTAGAAAATAATATTTACTTCCAAATAGCTTTAATCATGTTAGTAGGTTTATTAGCTAAGAATGCTATTTTGATTGTTGAGTTCGCTTTACAAAGACGTTCTCATGGAATGACAATTGTACAAGCAGCTATAGATGGAGCTAAGGCACGTTTACGTCCCATTTTAATGACCTCTTTTGCATTTATTTTAGGATTAATGCCATTAGTAGTTGCGCAAGGTGTTTCTTCAGCAGGTAACCGATCAGTAGGAACAGGAGCAGCTTTTGGTCTTTTAATAGGTACAATTTTAGGATTATTTGTAATACCAGTTTTATTTGTTGTTTTCCAAACGCTTCAGGAGAAAATTAAACCAATGAAATTTGATCGTCCACAAGAAGAAATTGAACATAATAATTCAATCTAATTATGAAAAAGTATAGAATATTAAATATTACTTTAATCGCAGCTGGATTGTTCGCAGTTCAATCATGTTTTGTAGCAAAAGACTACAAACGTCCAGATGCTGTTGTAAATGAGGCTAACTTCAGAACAGATGTTATTTCTAAAGATAGCGTAAGTGTAGCCAAAGTATCTTGGAAAGAAATTTTTACAGACTCACAATTACAAGCTTTGATTAATCAAGGTTTACAAAATAATTTAGATATACGTACAGCCCTGCAGAATGTTGCAGTGGCTGAGGCGTATGCAAAACAAGGAAAAGCAGGATATTTACCGACTATTTCTATTGGTCCAAAATATACAAATACTGTAACTTCAGCCAATACACAATTTGGTGCTGTTTTAGGAAAACAGTATTTAAGCCAATATGAACTTTCAGGAAGTTTGAGCTGGGAGGCTGATATTTGGGGAAAAATAAGAAGTAATCAACGTGGTGTTGCTGCAACATATTTACAAACCATAGAAGCTCACAAAGCAGTAAAATCTCAAATAGTTGCTTCTATTGCAAATTCATATTATACATTATTAGCTTTAGATGAACAGAAGAAAATTTTAGACCAAACTCTTATCAATAGAGAACAAAGTTTAGAAACAACAAAGGCATTAAAAGAAGCAGGTACGGTAACAGAGGTTGCAGTTAATCAAACTGATGCACAACTTTACAATGTAAAATCTCAATTGGTTGATGTAGAAAATAGTATTAAATTAAATGAGAATATTTTAAGTGTTTTATTAGGATCAAATCCTGAGAAAATAGATAGATCAAACTTAGAATCTCAAGTAATAAATGCTCAATTATCAGTAGGAGTTCCTGCTGAATTGTTAGAGAATAGACCCGACGTAAAAGCAGCAGAATTTGGATTAATTAATTCTTTCGAAAGTGTTAATATAGCAAATGCAAACTTTTATCCGTCTCTTACAATCACTGCAAATTCAGGTATACAGGGTATTCATATAGAAAAATTATTTGATGCACAATCAGTTTTTTCATCAGTAATAGCCGGTCTTACTCAGCCAATTTTGCAACAACGTAAGTTGAAAACTCAAAAAGAAGTAGCTTTAGCTAATCAAGAAATAGCATTAATAAATTACAAAAGTAAAATATTAACAGCAAGTAAAGAAGTTTCTGATGCGTTGTATAATTATGATGCAGCAGTAAAAAAAGCAGAGTTAAAACAAAAAGAGTTTACATCATATGAAAATGCAATCAAAAATTCAGAAGAATTGTTAAATTATGGTATGGTCAATTATTTAGATGTTATTACAGCTAGAGATAATGGACTAAATGCAGAGCTTAGTATTGTAAATGCAAAACTTGCATCTCTAAATTCAATGGTAGAATTATATCGTGCCGTTGGAGGAGGATGGCAATAATGTTTAATTACACAAATTAAATAATACCAAAACAGCAACAAGAATTAAGTTTCTAGTTGCTGTTTTTTATTTTTTGGCGTTCCCTTCGGGCAGGCTTTTTGTTGCAATCTTTTCTAATTGGTGACTAAGTTAATATCAAATGCAGCCAATTAGAAAAGGATTTTCACGTCAATCCTTAACGCATATTAAATTATATAAATTATAAAAAAGAAAATAACTGAGCACAAACTCTCGCATCCGATAAAGCTTCATGATGATTTAATTCCAAATTAAATCTTCTTGCACAATCTGATAATTTTGTTGGTACAATTCCTTTCATTTTATAAATCCTATAAGTACATTCCCATTTTTCTGCTAAATTTAATAGAGAATAATTCAAATCATAAAATTCCATTGTCTTACGAAGAACAGATCGATCAAAACTTTCATTATGTGCAACAACAATTTGGTTCTGTAACCTTCTTTTTATTTCAAAAAAAACTTCATCAAAAGTAGGAGCATTTATGGTATCTTCAGGTCGAATACCATGTACATTTATATTATGATAACTATATACATTGTGTGGAGGTTGTATTAATGTATAAAATTCATCAGTAATAATATTATCAGTAACTGTTACAATTCCAACAGCACAAGCTGAGTTTCGGTAATTAGTTGCCGTTTCAAAATCTATTGCAACAAAATTTTTCATTATTATGCGTTTAGTTTAGAATTTATAAATTCTATAATTGGTTGTTCATCTTTTGGAGAAAACCAAGTTACAGTTTCATCTTTTTTGAACCAAGTCATTTGTCTTTTTGCAAAACGACGAGTATTTTTCTTAATTTCTTCTATAGCAAAGTCTAAGCTTATTTTTTCTTCAAAAAAATCAAATAACTCTCTATATCCTACAGTTTGTAATGCATTTAACTCTTTTAAATGAAATAAACTTTTTGCTTCCTCAATTAATCCTTCATTTATCATTATATCAACACGTTGGTTGATTCTATCATACATTTCTTCTCTTGGTAATTCTAAACCAATCTTAATTATGTTAAATGTACGTTTGTTTAAATTGTTATTTCTGAATATAGAGAAGGGAGAGCCAGAACCTCGGTATATTTCCAAAGCACGAATTACTCGTTGTTTATTGTAAATATCAACTTCATTAAAATAATTAGGATCAACTTCTTTTAATTCTTCTTGTAATTTCTCAATTCCAAATTCTTCTAATTCATTATTTAATTGTTCTCTAATTTTAGGATCAACATCAGGAAAATCATCAAATCCAACTGTTATTGCTTTTTCATACAAACCAGATCCGCCCACCATTATACAAATATCATTTTTAATAAAAAAATCTTTAATAAAATTTAAACCTTCACGTTCAAAATCACCAACGGAATATTTTTCATCAATAGATTTATTTTGTATAAAATGATGTTTAACTTCATTCAATTCTTCAACAGATGGAACAGCTGTTCCAATTTTCATTTCTTTGAAAAACTGTCTGCTGTCACATGAAATAATTTCACTGTTATAATATTTTGCAATTTCTATAGCAAAACTAGTTTTTCCAATAGCAGTAGGGCCAACAACAGAGATAAGTGTTTTTATTTGACTATGATTTTCCATTTTTACTAAATCTTTTTCAAGATGATGTGTATTATTTAAATAGAATAGCTTCTATTTATTCAATAGAAGCTATTAAAAAATATAATGAATATAATTTTTTTAATTAAAGTGGTATAAAAATACAGCATCACCTTTAAAAGCAGGCTTTTTACTGTCTTTTATCTCCAATGTCACTTCTATTACAGTTTTAATTGTTCCTCTTAAATCATTGATTGATTTTAACTTAGTTTTTAATCGAACTTCACTATCAACCGTAACAGCTTGCCCAAATTTTAAGCTTTCAATCCCGTAATTGATTAACATTTTAACGTTACGAACTTCTATAATCTCTCCCCATAAGTAAGGAATTAATGATAGTGTTAAATAACCATGTGCAATAGTTTTTTTAAATGGACCTTCATTTTCAGCCTTCACAGGATCAGTATGTATCCATTGATGGTCTAAAGTCGCGTCAGCAAAAAGATTAATTTGATTTTGATCTATTTTATGCCATTCAGACACACCAAGTTCTTTTCCTTCGTAGGTTTTGTATTCGTCGTAACTGTTAATAATTAACATTGTAGATTATTTAATTTATAAATTAATTGTATGCAAATTTAATGATTATTAACTTAATATTTAAGATTAAAATACAAAACAACCATTCTGTTCAAAATAGAATGGTTGATAAAATTATAAATTAATTAACTTGTTTCAATATATTTTTAAATAGACTGTAGTTCTGTCATTTTCCAAGAACTATATCTTACAATCTCTTTATTTAAAAATTTCATTCCGATCATAAAAATTCCGAAATCATCAATTAAACCAAACGGTCCAAAAATTGCTTCTGGAATAATATCTAAAGGAGATATTAAATAAGCTAAAACAAAAAAAGCAATAGCTAAATTTTTTACTTTAGGCTTATATAGGCCCTTTCTATAATCATTTAATAAAGCAAAAAAAGTTTTTACCTTTTCAAAAAAAGATTTGTCTTTTTGTGCTTTTATACCTGCAGCTCCGATGACTTTTAATAATCTTGTCTTTTTCATTAGTAAATACATTTATTATTAATAGATTAGTCAAAATGTATGCCAATGTATTGTTGGTTTATTTTTGTAAATCTTGTTCAATCGTAAATATCCACTCAAACTTTTGATTTTCTAATTTTTCTTCTGCCATTAAAATTAAAGCTTTTTCAGTTTCTTCGTATTTTATTTTATCCATTGTTTTTTCATTAAATGGTGGTAATTGTTCGATTTCTACTGTAAATATTTTATTATAACCTTTATAATTAACTTCTTTAGAAATTTCTTTTTTGCTCATATTATTTATAACAAATTGATGATGTAAAGTTACAAATTAATAGAATGTGTTTTTCATCAATAAAGATAATCTTATCTTTGCTCTAAAGAATTTTTTTATAAACTATAATGAAAGATTTTCAAGATCAATTAAAAAATTTATTTCCAAATCATATATCGGAACCAGAGGAGATTCAAGATTCAGAACAAAATGAGCTATGGATGCAAGATGATCCTTTGATTTGCAAGTACGAAAAAAGAAAAGGAAAACCTACAACAGTTATCGAAGGATATACAGGAGCTGATGAAGATTTTAAGCAATTGGCTAAAGAAATAAAAGTATTTCTTGGTGTAGGAGGTAGCTTTAAGGAAGAATCTATTATTATTCAAGGTGATTACAGAGATAAAATAATGTCTTTCTTAAAGGATAAAGGATTTAAAGTGAAACGTGTAGGTGGTTAATAAAAATAGAGTGAATATTACAAATAATCGCCGTATATTGTGTGTTTATTTTTAATTTTAAAAAGAGATGAGTAAAGCAGCATCAGAATTAGTTTTAAATGCAGACGGAAGTATTTACCATTGTAATATAAAACCAGAGCATTTAGCAGATACAATCATAACAGTTGGTGATCCAAATCGTGTAGAAAAAGTTTCACGCCATTTTGACACTATTGAACATAAGGCTTCTAAAAGAGAAATTGTTACACATACAGGTACTTTAAATGGTAAACGATTAACTGTAATTTCTACAGGAATGGGTACTGATAATATTGATATTGTTTTTTCTGAACTTGATGCATTAGCAAATATAGATTTAGAGACAGGAGAAACAAAAAAAGATTTCAAAAAATTATCTTTCATACGTTTTGGTACATCAGGTGCTTTACAAGCAGATATTCCAGTAGATAGTTATGTGATTGGATCTCATGGTTTAGGTCTCGATGGTTTATTACATTATTATGTAGGTAGTGAGGCTGTAATGAATAAAGAAATTGAAGATGCTTTTATAAAACATGTAAATTGGTCAGAAAATAAAGCTCGTCCTTATTTAGTTAAAGGTTCAGATTCTATTTTAAATAAATTAGCCTCAGAGCAAACTATCCAAGGAATTACAGCTACAGCTTGCGGTTTTTATGGACCTCAAGGACGTTTTTTAAGATTAGAACCAAATCCAGCAAATATTAATGAATTATTGACTTCATTTAATTATGACGGATTAAGAATTTCTAATTTCGAGATGGAAACTTCTGCTATTTATGGTTTAGCTGCTATGATGGGACACGAAGCGTTATCAATAAATGCGATTGTTGCAAATAGAATTTTAGGTGAATTTAGTGCAGATTCTTATAAAACAATTGATGCAATGATTGAATATTCATTAGATAAATTAACTAAATAATTAGTCAACATGTATTCATAAAAAAAGCGAGTAAATTTTACTCGCTTTTTTGTTATATAATATTTTTATTGAATGTTCATTAATTCTTTTGCTTGATTTAGTGCTGCATGAGTTACTTCTGATCCAGAAATCATTTGTGCAATTTCTGTTAATCGTTCTTCTGTAGATAGTTCTATAACGTTTGTCTGTGTTGTATCTCCAATAACTTCCTTGTATACTTTTAATTGATGATTTCCTTTAGAAGCAACTTGTGGAAGATGAGTAATTACTAATAACTGCATATTATCTGCCATTGTTTGCATTACTTTTCCTGTTTCATTGGCAACTTTTCCAGATATACCAGTGTCTATCTCATCCAAAATAAGTGTTGGTAAATGTTGGTGTGTTGCTAAAAGTTTTTTGATAGCAAGCATAAGTCGAGAACGTTCTCCTCCTGAAACAGATTTTTCAAAAACTCTTGGCTCCATTCCTTTATTAGCAGAAAATAAGAAAACAACTTCGTCTTTTCCTGTAGGAGTAAAATCAGAAACTTCATTTAATTGAATTACTAATTGAGAATTTTCCATCCCTAATTGAGATAGTGTTTCTAAAATATTTTTTCGAATAGTATCTATTGATGCAATTCTATTTTTTCTGATTTTTGTTGCTTGTTTTTCTAATTTTTCTACAATTATAGTAAGTTCTTTATTTAAGTGGATAATTAAATCACTTAAATTATCAAAACCAGAAGTTTGAGATTCTAATTCATTTAATCTTTCAATTAATTCATCAATTGTATTAAGATTATGTTTTCTTAATAATGTATGAATTAAGTTATATCTATCTGTAACCTCTTGTAATCTTTCAGGATTAATTTCTGTAGATTCAATCAAATGAGTCATTTCATTAGAAATGTCTTGTAATTCTATTTTTGATGAAATTAATCTTTCATAAATAGAACTGTACTGAGAATTGAAATCTGAAATTTTATTTAATTTATTGCTTGCTTCATTCAACTGAGAAATAATTCCCATTTCTGAGTGCTCAAGAAATTGATAAGTTTCATTCAAGGTAGATATAATCTCCTCAACATTAGATAATGATTTTATTTCAGCATCTAATTCTTCTAATTCAGTATTTTTTAAAGAAGCATTGTTCAATTCTTCCCAAAGATGCAGTTTATATTCTAAATCTTGTGATTGATTTTCTAAAGAATTTTGAGCGTCTTTAATTTTCTTTTTGATTGAAATATAGTGGTTAAAATCTGATTTATAATGTTTTAATAAATCTTTGTTTTCACCATAAATATCTAACATAGATAATTGAAAATCTGCTTCAAATATTTTTGGAGTATTGAATTGAGAGTGAATGTCAATCAATAATTCAGAAAACTCTTGTAAAATAGAAACTTTTACAGGTGTATCATTTACAAAAGCTCTAGATTTTCCTGAAGGTAATAATTCTCGTCTAAGAATAGATTCATCTTCATAATCTAAATCATATTCTTCAAAAAAATCTTTTAATTCTAAATCTTTTATATTAAAAATGGCTTCAATAATACATTTTTCTTCTGTATTTTTTAAAGATTTTAAATCAGCTCTTTCTCCAAGAACTAATTTTAAAGCACCCAAAATGATAGATTTCCCCGCACCAGTTTCTCCAGTGAGAGTTGTCATACCTTTATGAAAATCAATTTCTAATTGATCTATTATTGCAAAATTATTAACACGAAGAGTTTTTAGCATTTATTTTTTCATTTTACTCCAAGACGCATCGTTATATTTAGGTGCGACAGAATTTAAAATTTCTTTTAATTTTTCAATATTAACAGATGAAATTTGTCCTCCAGAAAATATTTGTCCTATTTCAGTATTTTTTGCTGTTAAGAAAAGTTCCAAAGGATAAAATTGAGAAAAATTACCACGTTGATAGAATTCTAATTGTAATAATGCATTACCAACACCATTTTTTCCTCTTATTTCATTATCCGACATAACATCTAAACCATTTCTATGATATTGATAACTTACGCTACGTAATGTTGAGTTATCATTTTTTAATATATTATTAATTAATGACATTCTTGATTTTAAACCATCCATTTCACTCCAACCAGAAAAAGTATTATTTGCCTGAGAGAAATCTGCAATTCTTTTAGACATTTTAAAATATTCTGTTCCACCGTTTCGAGTAAAAGTATCAGCATCATATCCTAAAACTAAATATACGTAATATGTAATTACATCTGTGAGGTTTTTTCCACTAAATTTTCTATCATTAAATATTAATTCTTCAAATTCTTGGTATTGAAAAGAAAAATTATCATCACTTAAATTTAGAATAGGAGTGTAGTAAGTTGAGTTGAAAACAGGTCTACGTGATTGAACTAGAATAGAAGTATTAAATTTATTTCCATCTTTTTCTTTAACTGTTATCACAAAACTAGCTTCTATTCTTTCATATGTTTTTAATCGATCAGAAGTCCATTTTGTTGAATTTATAAAATTTGTCAATGATTTTTGAAGTGTTTTATAAATTTGCACATTTGAATGTTGAACCATAGAATAGTCGACTTTTACATCTGCAATTAAGTTTTGAGCAAAACTAGATATTGCGAAACAAGTCAAAAACAAAATAGAGGCTAATTTCTTCATTTAAATAATTATAGTTTATTTAATATCGCACTCAGAATATCTTTTGCAACATCTGTTTTAGATTTAGCACTAAATTCTTGCATAGATAAATCTTTATCGATAATCGTTATTTTATTTGTATTCTTTTGGAACCCTGCATCTTTATCTTGCATAGAATTCAATACAATGAAATCTAGATTCTTTTTGATTAATTTCTTCTTAGCATTTTCTTCCTCATTATTAGTTTCTAAAGCAAAACCAACAAGTAGTTGATTTGTTTTAATTTCACCTAATGATTTTAAAATATCAGGATTTTTAATCAATTCAATAATCATATTTTCATCATTCTCCTTCTTAATTTTTTGTATTGCAACTTCTTTTGGTCTATAATCAGCAACCGCTGCAGACATTATTACAATATCAGAATTTTCAAAATTTGCATGCATTGCATCATACATATTTGCTGCAGATACAACATCAATTCTGTGGATGGAATAGCCCTGAATACTTTCTTGACTTGGACCACTTACTAATGTTACATTAGCACCTAAATTTGCTGCTTCCTTAGCAAGTTCAAATCCCATTTTTCCAGAAGAATAATTACCTATAAAACGTACGGGATCTATATTTTCGTATGTAGGACCAGCAGAAATAAGGATATTTTTTTTGAAAAGAGGCAAAGATGATTCAATATGATTTTCAATGAAAGTAATGATATTATCAGGCTCTGCCATTCTACCTTCTCCAACTAAACCACTTGCTAATTCTCCTGCTTCAGCAGGAATGCAAATATTTCCGTAAGATTCTAGAAGAGTTATGTTTTTCTGCGTAGAAGGATGTTTATACATATCTAAGTCCATGGCAGGTGCAAAATAAACTGGACATTTTGCAGAAAGATAAGTTGCTAAAACTAAATTGTCACAAGTGCCATCAGCCATGTTAGATAAAGTATTTGCTGTGCAAGGAGCAATAATCATATAATCTGCCCATAAAGCTGATTCAACATGGTTATTCCAATCTCCATCTTCATCAAAAAATTTCCATTCTACAGGATGCTTAGATAATGTGGATAATGTAAGAGGAGTAACGAAATTCTGAGCATCAGGAGTCATAATAACTTTTACTTCAGCACCTTTTTTGATAAGCCCTCTAACAAGAAAAGCGGCTTTGTATGCCGCTATTCCAGCAGTAACTGCTAAAAGAATTTTTTTTCTATGTAAAACAGACATTATTTATCCTCATTTGGATTTCTGTAATATACGTCATTGTCTAACCATTCCTTCACTGCGATAGAAGTTGGTTTTGGTAATCTTTCGTAGAATTTTGAAACTTCGATTTGCTCTCTGTTTTCAAAAACCTCTTCTAAAGAATCAGTATGTGCAGCAAATTCATCCAATTTCTGAATTAATTCAGTTTTCATTTCTTGGTTAATTTGTTCAGCTCTTTTACCAATGATAACAATTGATTCGTATAAGTTTCCTGTTTTCTCATCAATTTTATTACGATCATAAGTTTTTGTTGTTGGTGCAGCACCTATATCTTTGAAATTCATAATGAAAGAATTAAATGTTTATATTTTATATTTTTAATTATTACTTGAAAAAAATTATTCTTTATCAAGGTTTTTTCTTGCTTTTTCCAAGTCCTTTAATGATACTTTAGTCAATTCAATATCCTTGTTGATTTTTTCAAGTAATTTTTCAGCTTCACTTTGGAATTGAGTATCAGGGTAATATCTTTTTAATAAAAGATATTGAGTTCTAGCTTCTTGAAGACGTAAATCTTTTAAATCTAATCTTGAGAAATTTAATGCTAACTCTGCTTTTGATCTAAGAGAATACATTAAAGCTTCTTCTCTATATTTTGAATCAGGATATTCATCAATCATATTATCAAAAGTAACAGCAGCAGCTTTATACTTCATCGTTCTATAATAAACTTTTGCAATTTCAAAAGCTTTTAATTCAAGTTTTTGTCTAAGTTCAGTTATATAACCATTTGCTTCAGCAATATGCTTAGAATCTGGATAAGTATTAATGAAACTTTGTAATTCACTAATTCCTGTATATGTACTTGTTTGATCTAAGTCATATTTCGGAGAATCCTTATAATATGAATAAGCTGATTTAAATAAAGCTTCTTCAGCTCTGCTATCCATAGGATATGCACCAGCAAAAGCTTTAAATTGGTGTCCGGCTAATCTGAAATTATTTTCGTTGAAATTAGCTTGTGCCATATTATATGCAATATCGGCAGCTTTTTCTGTACCTACAAAAGATGTTGATATTTTTTCATATAACTCATTAGCTAAATCATATTTACCATTTTCGTAAAGTTGTGTAGCTAATTCAAAAATTTCATCTTTATCAGTACTTTTCATCGCTTTATTATATGTCTTATTACATGACATAATAGAAGAACCGATTAAAACAATTAAACCTAGTTTCTTAAACATTCTGCAAATTTAATAAAAATTGAGGACTAAAGTATAAAAAATATTCTTTAATCCTCTTAATAAAATCTCAAAATTTTACTTAAGCTGTTGTTGTTTCTGCATTCATTGATGCAATATCGCGATCAAAAAGGTATAATCCACCTTTATCAGAACCAATCATTTCTAATTTATCTAGAATGTTACGAGCTAATTTTTCTTCTTCAATTTGCTCAGAAACATACCATTGTAAAAAATTATGAGTAGAGTAGTCTGCGTTTTGTAATGTTAAACCTACAATTTCGTTAATAGATTCAGATACAAAACATTCATGTTTAAAGATTGCTGTAAAAACTTCTTTTAATGTAGAGAAATCTTGTTTTGGTTCTTCAATTTGAGGAACATGAGCTTTTCCACCTCTTTCATTAATAAACTTAATTAGTTTTAACATATGCGTACGTTCTTCATCAGCGTGTGCATATAAAAAATTTGCAGTTCCTTCTAATCCTTCTACTTCAGCCCAAGAAGCCATAGCAAGATATAATTGAGAAGAATCTCCTTCTAATTTAATTTGTTTATTAAGAGCTTGTAATACAGTATCTTTAATCATAATAATTTAATTTAAATATTTGTTAGTAATTGAGTGATCTTATTTTTTAAATGATCTGTAGCTTCAACTAATGGTAATCTTGTATATGATTGGCAAATTTTCTTATTTTCTAACACAGCTTTGATTCCTGCTGGATTTCCTTCTTCAAAAATTGCACGAGTTAATTCTACAGTTTTATAATGAGTTTCATATGCATCATCAACTTTTTTATGTATTGCATTACGAATCATCTGAGTAAATTCATTAGGAATACCTTGTCCAATAACAGATATAACACCAGAACCACCAGCTAAAGTCATTGGTACAGCAAATTCATCATCTCCAGAGATTATAAGAAAATCTTCTCTTGTATTTAATCTAATAATATCTGTTGACTGAATGAAATTAGGAGATGCTTCTTTTATTGCAACTATATTTTTAAATTCATTCGCTAATCTAATCGTTGTTTCTGGAGCAATATTAGAACCTGTTCTACCAGGTACATTATATAATATTATGTTGGCTTCTGTATTTTCTGCAATTGCTTTATAATGTTGATATATACCTTCTTGACTTGGCTTATTGTAATATGGAGAAACTGTTAAAATAGCAATATAATCGTTTAAATCAGTTTCTTTATATTCTTTTATAATTTCTGCGGTATTATTTCCTCCAATACCTAATACTAATGGAACACGTTTGTTATTTACTTTTTTTATTGTTTCAATAACTTTTTGCTTTTCTTCTTTTGTTAGTGTTGCAGATTCTGCAGTTGTACCAAGAATCACAATATATTCAACACCACCATCAATTGTGTAGTTAACAAGTTGTTCTAAACCATTAAAATCTACACTTCCATCTTTGTGAAAAGGAGTTACCAAAGCAACACCAGTTCCAATTAATTCTTTCATTTTTTTGTAATTATTATTCAAATAATAAATAATAGGCTAAAATTCCGAATTATATATTGAATAATCAAATATTTAAATTTATATATAATTAGTCTTAAACAAGATATAAATATTAATTAGTATTCAATCATATAATTT
>DJDD01000184.1:571-14183 GCA_002430925.1 Flavobacteriales bacterium UBA5933 | reverse complement strand
GAAAATTTTAAATCAAATATTCAGAAAAGAAGAGATTTAATTCTTCTTTTCTAAAAACATTATTTCAAATTTAATATTTAATTTTTTGGTAAATTATCTGGATTTCTTCCTAGTTTATCCATTGCATCTTGAAAAGCTTTATTTAAATCTGTGTCAGATTCTTTGCTTTCAAAAAAGAAATTAACTCCTAAAACTTTTGCAATAGCTAAAAAATTAGATAAAGATGGTTCGTTTTCTAAATCAAAGAAACGTTTTACAGTCATTTCATTTAACCCAGAAAGTTTTGCTACTTTATATCTTGAAATACCTTTTTGTAGCCTTATTTCTTCTAATAGTTGTATTAGTACTTTTGAATTATTATCCATATTTTTGCAGTGAATTTTTAATATAGTTATTAAAAGTTTAATTATCTAATGATAGCCACTTGAAAAAGTGGCTTTTGTTTTTATTATAAAATATCTTCTTCGTAAACATTTTCACCAGTTCTATTATTTACTATACTAACAGAACCTCCCTTGTAATCCTCAAAATAAGATTCATTAGTTCCATTGTGTTTAGCAATATAATTCTTAGCTTCTTCCAATGTTAATTCAAAATCTTTGTTATTTGAATTTTCATCATCATTAAAATGAATATCATAAGTTTCAACTGGATCTATTAATTTCTTAGCTTCAACACCTCTATTTTCCCATGCTAATTCTTCGTTAGTTGATTTAGATTTTCTAACATAGAAATTTACTTTATGATCAATACATTCTTCAATTGATTTTCCAGTTCTTTCACTCATTGTTACTGAATTTTCATATAATTCAACTACTAATTTCTCATTTTCCAAAACTGCCTGTCTTGCATTCATAATTTCTAATTTTAATTGTTATTACTTGTTTAATTATCTATGACAAATATATAAACAAAAATTAATACTAACAAATTTGTTAGTATTAATTTTTAAAATAAATCAAAATTTAACATTTAATAAATTTAGAGAAGGACATTAATGTCCTTCTGTGAAAAAAAACAAAGTGGTCGAATTTGACCACTTTAAAATTATTATTTCTTATTTAATAAATACCTATAACAGAGATAGGTCATTAATGCTCCGAGCAATATTAAAGCAATTAGAACTCCTATTGTAAATCCTAGTGTATGATTTTCTTTATTCTTGTTAATTTTTATTTGACTGTCATTTGATTTTACTTCTATTTTTGAGTTAGAATCTAGTTTTAATTGCTCGTTGGTTATTTGATGGCTATTTGATACTATAATCGAATCACTATTATTTTCAGAACCTTTTAAACTAACTTTTACTTTACCTAGAAACTTCCAACCTGAAGAAGTGCGTTCAATTGCTCCTATGTCATCTATAGAAGTACCTAAATAAGAAATATCATAATATTTCATATAATTATTCCATGTGATCGAATCTAATTTTTGTGATTTAGTAGAAGTATTTACGGAACTAATTGAATCAATTTTATTAATTTTTAATTCAGATTTTTCAATGTCAACTTTTGACTTTTCTACAATTTTTTTTGAAGTTCTGCAACCGTAAAAACTTATAATCAATAGAAATGATATAAGAAGTGCTATTAATGAGATTATTTTTCTGTGATTTTTCATGATGTAATAATTTTATAATATCTAATCATTTCGTTGTAACGTTTATCAGCATGGACTTTTTTAGGCCCATTGATTTTTGATGTGATTAAATCAGATGTATTTTGAGATATATCCTTCATTAATTGATAAACTTTCTTATCTTTTAAAAAAATATCAAAAGATTCCAAGTAATAATCTTTCCAAAGAATATCTGGATCAATCATTATACTTTGATTATTTACTTTGTTAGCTACAACTTGATGGTTGTAGCGACCTGTTGTTTGTCCAGCTGAATTTCCTCTAAATTTATATCCATCACCTTCATTAACATTTCCAAGAGCTAAAGACTTACTTCTATTTTTGTCGGCATAAACCTTGTTAAAAATAACTACTTCTTTTCCTGCATCTTGTTTTGCTTCTTTAGGTCTATTTTTATAATAAGAGAAATACTCTTTTAGTTGGTTTTCTGAATATTTCCCATTCTCCCTTTTAAGAGTAAAATTCGAAGTTTCAACACTTCCTTGCCCAAGAAAATAAGCTGTTTGAATATCATTTAAACTAAAAACTTCTTTAATTTTTAAAGCTGTTTTTTTACCAATTATTCCATCAGTGACTAACCCGTATTTTTTTTGAAAATCTATAATCATGCTAATCCTTTTTAATTATTTCTAAAAATTCTTTAATATTTCCATCACGTTCATAGTTGTATAGTTTTTGGATTAAAAATTCTGGAGGAAACTTCCCGTTTGTAAGAATGAAACCGTTACGCATGATTTTAGCTATAGGATATAGCAATGTTATAATTTGAATAGACGAGGTAAAAGCAACTGAAAGAAAGCCATCTGGAATAGATTCATCTATCTGGTCTAAAGAAAAGTAAACTCCAAACACTACAACCACCGTTACTAGAGTAGATTTAAAAAACTCACCAACATCAAAAGTGTTAAGTTTTAAATGTGTTAATACGCCAAATAAAGCATTTGCAAACAAAACGCCATATAAACCATATAAAAAACTCTGATGTTCATCATGCCAATTAAAAGCTGAATTAATTAAGAAAGCTATAGGTGTAAATTTGAATAAGCTAGAAATAAAATATTCAAGCCTTTCTTTTTCGGTTAGCTTTATTTTAGTAGTAAAAAGTAAAATTATTGGTGTGAAAAATAACGTGATATAAGCTAACCAACGTTTTAGTTTAGATGTGTAATTTTTCTTCATGTATTACATTGTTATAAGCGCCAACAATGTTATGTAAAATTATATCACAAAAGAGAGGTTAAATAAATGATATTTTATAAGTTAGTCGGAAGTTGTTATTTTTTTTAATTCTTTTATTTCTAACATCAATTCATTAATTTGTTTTGATAGTTCTTGTGTTGATTTAGCTAAAACGAAAATAGTTTGATATACATCAATGTAATCTTTTGTAGGACTCAAGAAACATTCATTTGTTGTGTCTGCATCAGCTAAAATTCCTATTACACCTTTTTGTTCAGTATCTATTCTATCATATTTAACAATATTTAGTTTATTGATTAACTCTAATGCACTTTCTTTATAGTCTTCTATATTCTCTTTAATCTTACTTAGGGAAGTGTAATCTTTACTTGTAATAACTTTATATGTTGATGACCATGCGTCTTTACCTGATTTATTACGAAAATAGAAATCTCCAAGAACAGTAGGAAATAAAAATTGTGCTATCCAGCTATTTGTTTCAGTGTAGTCGCCTCCGTATCCTACAAAATTAACCCAAGTACCGTATCCACTTGGCGCATTTGAAGTACCCGTACTCCAGTTTCCTGTACCATTTCTGTATTCAACATTCAAATTATTATTTGTAGGTGTTCCAAGTTGTGTTTTAAAAATGTTTTTAATTCCGTAATTCTCAGATTGTTTTTTTGAGTAAACTTCTGCAACTTGACCTTTATCTACTTTTGCAATTAAATTTTCATCATCATCTGTAATGTTTATTGTAATAGTTTTATCTGTCATAATTTTAATTTAAAATATTCGTAATTAAAAGATCTTTACTTTTAGATGTTTTTCCATTTTGAATGAAAACTAAATAAGTATATGGGTATTTTGTTGTAGCATCCTGAAAAAGAGCACCGAAATTAAAGTAATACCATCCATCAGGTATATTTGTTGTTCTTGAATTTTTAACTGATTTATAGCCATTGTACTGCTCGTAAATAGAGTTCGAAGGAATAGTTCCATTGAAATATTCATAACAATTGTAATTTGCTTTGTTTGATTCAATATAATAATAATCACCATCACTCGTTATAAATTGACTTATTTCATCTTTCAAAGTCATGTCATCAGAATTAACATCAATATTGTTTAATTTTATAAAACTTACTTCTGTCCAACTTTCCTGAGTGTACGCTACATTTACTAAACCTCTATTTGGATCTAATTTGAATAGCAAGAAACCATCTTTGTGATAAAAGTTAAAAATAGGACTTCCATCTACTAAACCTCTTTCTGACGCTAAATTCCCATTTGAATGATATGTTCTCTCTGTACCATCATCAAGCATCATCCAATTTGCTTTTGCTCTATTTTGAGCCGTTCCTCCCGCCCAAAGTCTAATAGATTTAGATCCACTTTCATTTAATCCGCTTATTCCAGCATTAGATTGAGATTCAGAACCAACCAATAAAATACCTGTTGCCATAACATTTTGGTCTACTGTTGTACCAAGAAAAGAAGTTATATTTTCTATTCTTTGATTAGTTTTTTCAAGTTCTGATATTTTTTCATCATTATCATTATATGAAGGCGACCAATCTGTTGGAATATTACCAATTTCTAGTTTAACTCTTGATATGTCAGCAGAAACAACTTCAGTATCATCATCTGCGTTTTTAAGTACTACTTTAATTTGGGAATACTTACTTAAATCGCAATTAATTAAAGTTGTAATTCTAAAATTTGCATCTTTAATTGTTATTTCATTTTCTTTATAGCCTAGTAACTCCCATTCTTTGTAGGATACACGTCCAATAACACATAAATAAACAGTCATATATTTATTTATAACAACATCACAACCAAACGAATAATCTTTTAATTGACCACTATATCTCTGAATTTTATTAGGATTTAAAGTATAAGAATCAGATTGATTTTCAGTCCCACTAAGCAGATTTTCTCCTCCCACTATAATTCCATCTCTAATTTGATCAAATGCTGGAGAATCATTAGTAAATGTAATTTTCCCACTTATCTCCCCTGTGTCTAAATCAAAATAGGTACTACCTCCACCACTCGACTCAATGCGTCCTGTTTTTATAAATCTTCCAGAAGTAGTTGAAAAACCATATATTAAAGAAACTTCTCTAGCTTTAACATCTGCATCATAAGAATTAATAATACCTATTAAGAAATAATAGTAATTTCCTTGGTCCGCAGTGTATTGAATTTCTGTTATTTCTATCACTCCTACATCATTATTCTTATTACATCGAGCATATAAATAATAAGGAATATTAGATTCTAAAGATTTAGTTCCTTCAATAATTTGCCATTCTCTTATTTTTTCTTCTATTGTAAAATGAACAAGTTTACAATTGGACCATCTTATAATATTTGGATCACCTTGATAGTTAGGTTCGAAATAAGAATCAATTAGATTAAATTGCATTGACTTCGCTCCTACTTGTAGATGAGTAGTTTCAATAGAATTCGGTTTAATCTTATCCGTATAGTAATCACCTTCAACATCAAAAACCATATTAAGAACTTCTTGAGCATCTTTCCAATTTCTACGAGATTTTGCTGGATTATTAAGGTTATTAAGCTTGATAACCTTTTTAATTTCTTTTATTTCTCCAGGAATAGTTCCAGAAACAAGATTTGTAACCTTTGAATCAGATAATACAAGTTTATAATCAAACGGATTTCTTAAATCTCTTTCAATTGATTTAATTCTAATGAATCGATTAATTCCAAAATCTTCATCAACAACCTTAATGAAATCACCTACTTTAAAGAACTCTGTTACAGTATTATTCAATTGCCTTTGCAAATAAAGTGTATCAATATCCATTGAATACTGAACATTAGGTTCTAATTTATCGGCTAAATATTCACTTGCTTTTTGAAGTAATTCATTTTCTGCATTATCAATATAAACTTGTGGCATTTGAATATCTAAAATCACATATTCATCACCAGGAGAAACACGAAAAGCATTATTGTCTTTTGACGGAAATTCATAACCGTTTTCATCTGCAAATTTTATGATATGAAATTCTTTTGTCGAATTATCATAAGCGTGTAATTCAAATTCATACCCAGCTAATGCACCTGTATTAAAATGAATTTTTGCTGAAGTTCCAGTAATTAAATATTTTGTGTTTCCTTTTTCATCTTTTTCATTCAAATCAAAATCCATTGAAGAATCAGAAAATTTATAAGGCGAATCAGTATTTATTGAAGTTACCTTTCCATTTCTTCTTGGATAAATATCATCAAACGCTTTTACAGCTTCATAAATCCCAAAACGCTCAATTGCATCAATGTTTTCTATATAAGAATTAGGTTTGTTCTTTCCTGGTAAAACTAATTTATTAGAACGGTAAGAAGTACCAAGATTTTGATCAGAACCATAAACCTTTAATCGTGTGATAATATCTGAACTATCTACCTTTTCACGAGTTAAATTGTAAAGTCCACCATTAAACCCTACCTTAAATTCAAGTGGAATTTCTTCTCCCACTTGTAGGAAATTAATTTTGTTTAAACCGTTATTATCTGTTGATATTGTAAAATCAGTGTCATATTCATCACATAGTTTTTGTAAAACTCCAAGACAATTATCATCTTCGGAAAATGTAATAGTTTTGGTTTCTGTATTTTCTGGAAGCTTACCTAAAGCCCATTTATCAGTAAATACACGATTTGCATTTTCAACTAAAACCTTAGCGAATAATTCCAAATCAGCAGTTAATGTTTCGCCATAAATTGCAGATCCTGTTGTGTCAATATTTACATCATAAGAAGCACGACGAAGGTCATACATTACTCCTTCAAACGTTGCAGAATATTGATATTCATTCCTACTATTCTTTTGATAACTAGGAATTTGATTTAAAGTGTATTTTCTACCTAAATAGTAAAAAGTATCACCTATTTTAAAATCATGAAATTGTCTACTTGTAATATCAACATCAATAGTATCATTACTTCTTAATTCAGTTTTTTGAGAAATTGAATTAATAATTCTAAATGCGGCACGATCTTCCAACAAATATTCTTCATCGCTTGCTCTTCTAACTAAAATCTGTTCCATAAGATATCTGCATTTGTTTGAAAATTCGTGATTGAATCTAAATCGCCATAGATGATAATGTATCTATCATCATTACCAATGTACTTATGCGTATAAGATTCGGTACTTGGCGAAGTGTATTGTTCTATTCCATCACCCCAATTAATAACCATAACCTTATCAGATTTTAAAGTAATAGTAGTTTCAGTTACTTTTTTCTTAAGAATAGTTTTTACAGGAAAATTCTCTGTTAATTTTAAATCAAAAGTTCCGATAGCATCAGAACTATTATAAATAAGTTTAGTTTCTGCAGCATCTTCTCTAAAAACTTGACATTCCATTCTTAAATTATCATCAATAATTACAGATAATCTTCTACTACCTTTTTTATCGATAGCATTTAAAAAATCATTATACTTATTAATACATTCCGAAATAGACTTAGCATGAATAAAACAGTTAATAGTTATTGATCTTGAATCTTTAAATCGATTTTGCAAATCAATATCATATCCATGTTCGTCCGACCAATCTTTTTTCGTTCCTTCTTTGAATTTAGTTTTATCGAAAATCCCAGACGAATCAGAAACGAATACATTGTAGTTTTTAAATGGAATATTATCTAATAAATAAACTACTACTGCCATTACTTATAAGTTTTAGTTTGTTTCTTAACTATTTTTACATAGCTGTTATCTAGTTGTTTTGAATTAACTACTTTAGCACCTTTATACACGTTTACACATATTTTTGATTTGTCATACGCTTCAATTTCAACCTCAACATTATCAAAAATATCTACCATGATAAAAGCACTATCCTTAGCTACTATTTTAGCTTTAGTTCTATCTTTTAATCTTATTTCAGAAACTAGATATTGATTACCCAAATAGGTTAATCTTGAATCGCCAAGACAAACAACCTCTCTAGTGTTTTCTAAAATTGGATTATCATCAAGGAAAATTCCTTTATGCTCCATGTTACCTTTACAATTCCTTCTAAAGAAATCATTAGATAAAAATTCAGTAGAAAAAGAAAAGTCAATACCTTGTATATACATATCAAGTAATTCATCTAAAGATTGGGAGTTTCTTATTCTCTCCTCCCATTCTTTGCAAATTCCATTTTGAATAGCTCTTTTTAGAGCTTCTTCTTTTATTTTATTAAAATCCATAAGCACGTCCTGCGTTATCTATTCTATTTATTAATCTTTCAAGTAGTGGTAACACACTCTTTGTGTTATAATCTATGTTTGCTAATCTATCAAGCTGTTGTAGTAATATTTTATTCGATAAATCACGTTGTTTGTTGGCATCAGCAATTAAAATTCTAACAGCATTCATTTGACCAGAAATAATACTTGCTGTTTCTTCAGATACTCCAGCAATAGCACCGCTCAATGAGTTTTGATTTGGATCAGTTTCTAAGTCTTTAAATAGATCTGAATACATTTCTAATGCTCCAGAAAAGTTTTGAGAAATCTGTTTAATTGCATCTTTGAATTTTTGTTGTTCAGCTTGCGAAAGTCCATCGAAATTAAAGTTACCTTGATTATCTGCTCCCATGTCTTTGTAAAGCTGGTCTAATGCTTTTTGTAAATCTTTTTCAAGAAATTGATTCTTTAATTGATTTAAAACAGCGTTTTTAAGAACATCATTAGCTACTTTCTCAAAACTTTTTGCTGCATCTTCTCCTTTTCCAAATGCTTCAACCAAAGCATCACCAAGAGTACTAGCTAAATCTTTTGCGTTAGTTTGTAAAACATCTTGAGCTAATGAATCAAGTAAGTCTTGTTTAGCTTGGTCAATCTCAACAATTGCTTGCTGCCATTCTTTAATTTTACCTTGATCCGTTTTCTTGCGTCTTTGCTCAGTTTGAATCATCTTACGATATTCATTTTGTTGCTGAGTAAGATTATCAAGCATTGCTCTTTGATCCTTATAGGCGTCAGAGCCTAAAGCTTTACTTGTTTCGTATTGAAGATTTTTAAATGATCTAGCTAAATCGTCAATAGCTTGTTGGTAGCGTTTTATTTGACGTTGTTTTTTCTTATCATTCGCTTTAAAAATAGAAGTAACTGCTTTTATTACTCCTTGAACAGCTTGAACGGGGTTATTTGTAGCAATACCTTCTGCTATTTGAGTTCCTGCTTCGAATAGATTTGCACCTAATTCGACGGCATCTCTTGTTGAATCTGAAATATTAATTCCTAAATCTTCTGCAAGACTTAAAGTTTCGTTTATAGCATTTTTAGCATTCCCTATAGATTCTCTTATTCCTTCAAAATTTATACTACCATCGGCTTTTTTAAAGTTTGCTATTAATTTAGTTACGGAATTAGAAAGAGCTGTAAAAGGATCATCTTGACCAATAGATCTTTTTAATTCCATTAATCTATCTTGAAGTGCTTTTAATTCATCTGCTTTTAAATTTTTTGTAAATTCCTTGTTTGATAATTTTGCTTCAATATCTTTAATTAAAGAACTAATCTGTTTACTTGATTTATTAGAATAGTCCTCAAACACTTTAACCCAATCATCAGATTTCTTTAAAATTTCAGAATCCACAGCTTGTAAAGCTTCTTTTTGTTTAGTTTTAATTTCTTCAATAGTAGCTGTATAATTAGCTATTTTCTCAGAATCAACTTCGTTAAACATTTCCGTTTCAAGCTTCTTTATTTCATTATCAGAATCTCTCTTTATTTGCTGTTTCTTTTGCTCTAAAGTTTGATATTTTTTAAGAATCTCATTGACTTCTGCATTATTCGTTGGTGTATCTTCTAATGCTTTTTTTCTTTTAGTTTCAACTTGTTCAATACTTACTTGAATTTTCTGTTTTTCAATGTCAGTTTGTGCTTTTTCAAGTTTATATTTAAGAAGTTCAATTTCTTCATCAAACTTTTTATTGATGGTATCTAAAGGATTAGCTTCCTCAGTCAAAGTTTTAATTAACGACTTTGCAGCATCATCAGTTTTTTTGATAATATCAATTTCTTTTTCGTCAAGAAATTTGAATTTATCTTTGTCAATTTGATCCGTAGAATTGGCAAACTTTTGCTTCTCTTCTTCAAGTAAACCAATAACCTTTAAAAGGTTTTCAGATGAATCAACTTGTTCATTAATTCCCTCTTTATATTTATCAAAAGCGTTGTAATCAATGATTTTTGCAAGTTCATCATTTACATACTGCAACTCCTTAACTTGGTCTTTAGTTTTGTTAGTTACGTTGGCTAATTGCTTTTGAACATTACGTAAGTATTCTTCATAATTAGCACCTTTATTTTTTATACGTAAAGAAATAGCTTCGGCAGTAGCTTTGAGAACAATGTCGTCCGAGTTCATGTAATTTACATAACGGTCGTACTCGTCCTTCATTCCTTGTACTTGCTTTTTGAAGATTTCTACAGGATCGTCAGATTTTTTTGGAGTTTTTGGTTTTTTAGGTTTAGTAACTTTTGTTGCTTCAACATCCCAAGATTTTAAAGAATCTTTAGCTTTTGTTATTCTAGTTGTTAACTCTTGCCATTCTTTTTTATTTCTTGGATCAGTAGGATCTAGTTTTGATAAACTATCTTCAGCTGTTTTTTTCTCATTTTCCCAATATGACTTATCTTTTACAATTGGTCCTGTTTTATTTATTTGATCATTAATTTCATAGATTTTACTATAAGCGTCATTTAATTGAAAATTAAGCTTTGATATATCCCATTGAGCAAATGCAGAAGCTACTAAATCGGCAGCATTTTTACTATCAGCTTGTTGTTCATTTACTTTTCTTATTTCATTTACTTTATTCTGCAACTCTTGAACAATACCTTCGTAATAAGACTTTTGTTCACCTAAAGTCATGTTGGAAATTTTTAACTCTTCCTCAACTTTTCTTACTTTAGAAGCTTGTAAATCGTACTCTCTGTTTAATGTTTCAACTCTTTTGTTTGCTTCATTTAAAGTAGATTGACTTATTTTTCCACCATTGGCAATTGTTTCATTATAAATCTTAAGATTATTTTTAGCTTCTTTTATCTGTTCACCTATACCTTCTAAAGCTTTCTTCTGTGAACTCAATCCTTTTTCATCATAAGAAGCATTCAATAATTTTCTAAGCTCAGTTAAATCCATTGTCGCAATTTGTTCTTGCGTTAGATTTTCTAAACCTTTTAATTTTAATGCTTGTAAAGCATTATAAGCTTGTATTTGTTGATAAACAGTTGCAGTTTCATCTTTCAAAGTATTAATATACTCATCAGCTTTTTTCTTAGTTTCGTCAAGCTTAGATTTTACTTCTTCTTGAGTTTTATTATAGGCTTCTTGTGCTCTTTGTGCAGAAGTGGTATTGTCTGATAATAAGTAATATGCTGTACCTAACGCAACAGCTCCAGCAATAATAATAGCGTATGGATTCGCCATCATTACAGCATTTAATGCAGTTTGTGCAGCTGTTAATTTTAATGTTGCTAAATATCTTAATCCTTGTATTGTAGTTACTCTTCCTTCTGCAACACCTAAAGCTAAAGTAGTAGTGGTTCTTATTTGCTCAATAGTATTTGTTACCATTACGGCCGCCTTATAAGCTCCATAAGTAGTAATTAAAACGCCAAGAGTTTTACCAAGTTCTTTATAATTCTCAACCAAATGAGTAACAACATTAATACCGCCAGAAAGTAAACCTTCTGAATCTGCACCAATTTCATTAAACATCAATTCTATTTCGTGTTTTAATCGATTGACAGCTCCTGTTAAAGTTGTTGCTTGTTTACCAATTAAATTAAAGAATTGACCTCCTTCACTTGTCATTGCATGTAAAGCCTTTTCAACTTCTGGAAAACCAATTTTTCCCGCTTCTGTCATTGCTCTAACTTCACTTTCAGCAACACCAAATTGCTTAGCTAATTCTTTTATAATAGGAATACCACGACCTGTAAATTGATTAATATCTTGTTGGTAAGCTCGTCCTTGTGTTTTTAAAGTACCATATAAATAAGCAATGTCATTGATTGGAGCAGAAACGCCAGAAGCGATATTCCCAAGCATTTCAATGTCATCTGTTACTTTTTCAACTTCAACACCATAGGCAAGTAATTGTTTTCCAGATTGAGCAATTTCAGATAATCTAAAAGGAGAACGTAAGGTTAAATCCTTCCATTCAGTCATTAGAGTGTTCATTTTGTCTTGAGAACCTGTAATGGTTTCAATAGCATTTTCTATTTGTTGAAACTCTCCACGTACGTGAATTAATTCAGTAACAAAACCTTTTGCAGCAGCAACAGAAAGAAAACTACCGCCAAGAAGTTTAATATCACTCATCTTGCTTTGCACCTTGTTCATTTCTGCAATTGCATACTCATTGGTACGTGCAAAATCAGCTCTAGTTTGTGCTAAAATTTGTTGTACTTGCTTGTTATCTAATGTTAGGGTATATCCGAGTGCTCCGTTCTTGATTTCCATTTATTGCTACTATTTTGTTATTGAAATATTTTTAAAATGTCCCCTGCGTTTTGCTCTGTGATTTTTATAGATTTATTTGATTGAGAACTATTGTTAGTATTGTTATTACTATCAGATTCTTTATCGTCATAATCATCTGATGACATGTCAGCTATTAATCTTTGAACCTTTGCCCAACTAATTCCATTTTCTAAATAATCTAAAGTCCAATTGAAATGATTACATATAGAAGCTCTTGTTCCGTATGTAGACCTCATTCCTTTTACTCTACTTCGTTTGGACTTATCGTCGTTTTCGTCGACATCGTGACCGTAGAGTTCAGAAAATTTGCTAATGAAGAATAACTAAGAATTTCATTTGTAATTAATTCTAGTTTGTACGGAGTTAGATTATCGTATAATACTTTTTTCAGTTTATGGAATTTCTTTTCTGAATAATCAGCACCTAAAACAGCTATAGTTACAATACTAGCCATAGCTTCGGCGTTATTGAAAGCAACAAGCTTCATTTCATTGAAAGTATCTACGTCTTTATTTTCCTTTTCAAACTTTGACTTATCCAAATACAGTTCTATTTGGTATTTAGCCATTCTATCCATAGTTGATAATCGTAAAGGATAGATTTTAAATTCCTCTTTTACTTTTTCGTTGATAGTTTTATTTGTAGTAATTAGACCGAAAAATTTCTTTTCTTGAATAGTTTTTTCCTTGTTATATTCTAATTCAAAAACAAAAGGAACATCGTTTAAAATATCTAATTCTTTTCTTTGTAGTTCTTTATTTTCCATTAACTTGACTTTATACAAAAATCGGTTAGTAAAAGAAGAAAAGAGGTGTATTTTGGGTTGAGTTAGTCGTAAGTTGGTCGAGGGAAAGTTTGATAAAAAAGATAAAACAAAAAGCAGGATTAATTTCCTGCTTTTTTTATTCTGAACATTAATTAGTATTAAAAAACAATATTCGTAAATATAAACCGTTCTAGTTTGTCAATGATTTTAATAAAATGAAAAAAATAAGATTTGATTTTTTAGATGGTATTAGAGGTTTGGCTGCTTTGTGGGTTGTTTTATTTCATTCTCTATTATTTAATGGTGATAATACAGGGATTAAATGGTCCGAAAACTTTATATTAAACAATATACAAAAACCTTTATCTATTGGTCATTTAGCTGTATCAATTTTTATCGTTCTATCTGGATTTTGTTTGGCAATCCCAGTTGTTAATAATGGCCTTGAATTAAAAGGTGGATTTAAAAGATATATTTTTAGACGTGCAAAACGACTTATAC
>DJDD01000184.1:0-433 GCA_002430925.1 Flavobacteriales bacterium UBA5933 | reverse complement strand
CGTGCAAAACGACTTATACCTCCTTACTATTTTGCACTACTATTATCTCTCATTTTAATTTTATTATTCCCTTTACTTCAAGTAGCTAACAACACTGCATGGGATAGTAAAATACCTGTGACCATAGAATCAATTATTTCCCACTTATTACTAATTCATAATTTTAAAATGGATTGGATTTACAAAATAAATGGTGCTCATTGGTCTATCGCTACAGAATGGCAAATTTATTGGCTTTTCCCTTTGATGTTGTTATTGTGGAGAAAGACAAACGTTTATGTATCTTTTATTCTATTTTTTTTATTGTCAATTTTACTTTATAAAATAATAAGTATAGCTGTTCCTGAATTTATAATTTTATTTTTTATGGGTGTTATTTGTTGTTACTTATCTTTTAATTCAAAAAAAAATAGAAACATAAACTTATATATTT
>DJDD01000062.1 GCA_002430925.1 Flavobacteriales bacterium UBA5933 | reverse complement strand
TCATAATTTGAATTGTAAAATTAATAAGAAGATAACAGAAACTGTTATACTTTTTAATGAATTTCATTTGGATTCCACAAATGCTTCTTAAAATCAATTATTTGATCATTTTTAATAATCAAGCCTTCATTTTCTAATAACTTCTGCATCAAGCTAGGAGGATTAAAATGATGCTTTCCTGTTAGCAATCCATTTCTATTAACAACTCTATGTGCAGGAATATCATTGAATACATGAGAATGATTAAGAGCATAACCAACTACTCTAGCAGAAAATTTAGCTCCAATTTTCTGTGCAATTAATCCATAAGTAGAAACCTTTCCTTCTGGAATAGTTCTAACAATTTCATAAATTTTCTGATATGTTTCAGAAATGACATTTGTCATATAATATTTTTTTTCGTATATTTAAAATAAACCATAAGCTCATGTCGCACAAAGTTCCTATCAAATCTTTACTAAGCCGTCCACGATTCAAGGTTTATACAAATTTATCTAAAAACGAATTCATTAGCCTAATTAAAAAATATTTAGATGAAAATATAGAAGAATATGGTGGATATGTAAATAAGGAAATTGCTATGATTCGTGTTAGAAAAGGAAAAGATGAATATTGGCACCCACAATTGCAAATAAGAATTGAAGAAGATGAGGAAGATAATTCTAATTATTTGGTAGTAAGAGGAATTATAGGTCCAAAACCAAGTGTTTGGACATTTTTTGCATTTTTATATGGTTTAAGTGGAGCTATATTTATTACTTTAGGTTCCTATACTCTTTCAGAATATATTGTAAAAAATGAAAGTGTTTGGATTTGGTCTATTCCTTTTTCTATTATGTTAGCATTAGGAACTTATTTAGCTAGTCTATATGGACATCATTTAGCTAAATATCAATTAGGTAGATTATATCATTTTGTAAATATAGTTTTAAATGCTGCTGATTTTTATGAGAATCATGAAAACTAAAACCATAAAAAATAAAAAAGCGACCTTTTGGTCGCTTTTACAAGAAATATGTTGAAAATATTTAATTATATCACTTTAACATTAACGGCATTGATACCTTTTTTTCCTTGTTCTAGATCAAATGATACTTTATCATCTTGAGCTACTTTGTCTGTTAAACCAGAAATATGTACGAAGTACTCTTTTCCTGATTCATCATCTTTAATAAATCCGTATCCTTTTTCTTCATTAAAGAATTTTACAGTTCCTTTATTCATAGTATTTTTATTTACGTTATAAAGATATATTTTATATTTCAATAATGGATAATTTTTTTTGAAAAAAAATAAAATTGTTTTCTAGCTAAGTTATTAAAAGGTACTTTTGCTAAAAATAATAATAATTTGTCTGGAATTTATATTCATATACCTTATTGTAAACAGAAATGTAGCTATTGTGATTTTCATTTTTCTACCAATTTAGATTCTAAATCTATATTAATAGATAGTATTAATAAAGAATTGATTCTTAGAAAGAATGAAATAAATAATCCTCTAGAAACAATCTATTTTGGAGGAGGAACACCATCCATTTTAACAGAAATAGAATTACAAAATATATTTGATACAATTTATAAACATTATAATACTTCTCAAATTAAAGAAATAACATTAGAAGCTAATCCTGATGATATTTCAAAAGAGAAATTAAATTATTTAAAATCAACTCCAATTAACCGTTTTTCAATTGGAATACAATCTTTTTTTGAAAAAGATCTTCAATTAATGAATAGAGCACATAATGCTCTTGAAGCAGAAAAATCTATAAAATTAGTACAAGATTACGGATTTGATAATATTACAATTGATTTGATTTACGGATCTACAACTACAACAAATAGTATGTGGAAAAAAAATCTTTCTAAGGCAATCGAACTGAACATTCCTCATATTTCTTCTTATGCATTAACAGTAGAAGAAAAAACGGTTTTAGATTATCAGATAAAAAAAGGAATAACCAAACCCACAGATGACAATCAACAAAATGAACAATTTCAACTTTTAGTTAAAACTTTATTCGAAAATGATTTTATACATTATGAAATTTCAAATTTTGGAAAAAAAGATTATTTCTCTGTACACAATTCAAATTATTGGAAAGGTATTCCTTATTTAGGTATTGGTCCTTCTGCTCATTCTTTTAACGGAAAACAAAGAGCTTGGAATATTGCGAATAATTCTAAATATATAAAAAGTATTAACGAAAATATTTTACCACAAGAAATAGAAACACTGAGCGAAATAGATCGATTTAATGAAATGATTATGATTGGACTTAGAACAATTTATGGTATTGATATTAAACGAATAAACGAAGAGTTTTCATCAGAATTAGTCAATTATTTTAATTCAGAAATTAAACAATTAAAATCTGAAAATATCATTACTCAGCAAAATAATAAAATAATTCTAACACCAGAATCATATTTTTTTGCGGATGGTATTGCATCAAGGCTATTCTACATCAAATAATTTATTATTTTTGTAATTATGAGTGATAACAGACCTATTGGTGTTTTTGATTCTGGAGTTGGAGGTTTGATGTTTGTCAAAGAAATAAAGCGATTGTTACCTAATGAGAGTATAATCTATTTTGGTGATACAAAAAATTTACCTTACGGAGATAAATCGAATGAAGATATTACAAAATTTTCTATAAGTATAACGCAATTTCTAAAAGACAATAATTGTAAAGCTATATTAATAGCTTGTAACTCAGCTACAGCAACTGCTTTAAAAGATATAAAAAAAGTTGCTGGAAAAGATATCATTGTTATTGATGTTATTTCTCCTGTAGCAGAAAAAATATCTTTTGAACTTCGAGAAAAAATTGGAGTTATTGCAACCAAAACTACTGTGAAATCTGGTGCATATAAAAAAGCAATTCGTAAACGTAACAAACATATAAACGTTATAGAATTAGCTACTCCCTTGCTAGTTCCTGTCATTGAAGAAGGATTTGTAAATACACCTATTTCTAAAGTTGTTTTAGAAACTTATTTATATAATAAAAAATTAGAAGGAATAGATTCTCTTATTCTTGGTTGTACACATTATACTCATCTAGAGAGAGAAATAAATCAACTTTTTAATAAAAAAGTTAATATCGTTAATTCACCATTAATTGTTGTTAATCATATTATTTATATGTTATCTAAAAATGGAAAATTAGCTTCAAAAGATGCTAAATCAGAATATTTATTTTACATTTCATACACAACGGATAGTATTGTAAAAACAACAAAAAGATTATTTGGAAAAGATATTCAACTAATTGAAAAAAGTTTAGAAGATTAATAAAATTACAAACAAATACAAAATACAATGGAAAAATCAGTAGAATTAATCGAGTTAGAAAATAAGTATGGTGCACACAATTATCACCCACTTCCAGTTGTTTTAGAAAAAGGAAAAGGTGTTTATGTTTGGGATGTAGATGGAAAACAATATTTTGATTTCCTTTCTGCTTATTCAGCTGTTAATCAAGGACATTGCCATCCAAGAATTATAAATAAATTAAAAGAACAAGCAGAAAAACTTACTTTAACTTCTCGTGCATTTTATAATGCTGAATTAGGAAAATTTGAAAAATATATTACAGAGCTTTTTGGTTTTGATAAAATATTACCAATGAATACAGGAGCAGAAGCTGTAGAAACAGCTCTTAAAATAGCTCGTAAATGGGGATATGAAAAGAAAAAAATTCCAAATGGAGAAGCAATAATTGTTGTATGTAAAGATAATTTCCACGGACGTACAACAACTATTATTTCATTTTCTAATGATGATGAAGCTAGAAAAAACTTTAATCCTTATACAAGTGGTTTTGAAGCAATAGACTATAATAATGTTGATGCATTAAAACAATTATTAGAAGAAAAAGCGGATAAAATTTGTGGTTTCTTAGTTGAACCTATACAAGGTGAAGCTGGTGTAAATGTTCCATCTGAAGGATATTTAAAAGCTTGTGAAGAATTATGTAAAAAACATAATGTTTTATTTATTGCTGATGAAATACAAACTGGTATCGCAAGAACTGGTAAAATGTTAGCGATTGATCATGAAAATATTGATGCAGACTTATTAATTTTAGGTAAAGCTGTTTCTGGTGGAGCATATCCTGTATCTGCTGTTTTAGCTAATGATGAGGTAATGAATGTTATAAAACCTGGTCAACATGGATCAACTTATGGAGGAAATCCTTTAGCTGCTGCAGTGGCAAAAGAAGCTTTAGAAGTTGTTTTAGATGAAAAACTAGCTGAAAATGCAGAAAAATTAGGTCAAATTTTTAGAAATGAAATTACTAAAATGGCTGAAGAATTTGAATTATTTAAATCTGTACGTGGTAAAGGTTTATTAAATGCTATCTTAATCAATGATACACCAGAATCTGAAACAGCTTGGAATTTCTGTGTTGCATTAAAAGATAACGGATTATTAGCAAAACCTACACATGGAAATATTATTCGTTTCGCTCCTCCTTTAGTTATAACTGAAGAACAATTACATGAATGTCTTTCAATAATTAGAAAGACAGCAGAAGAATTTAAAAAATAAAATTTTATATTTCAAAGTTGTTTAAATTTATATAAAAAAGGTCTCGTAATACGAGACCTTTTTTATATAATACTATTCTTTGAATTATTTTAAAGAACCTACCATGTCTTCTGGTTTAACCCACTCATCAAATTCTTCAGCAGTTACATATCCCAATGAAATAGCTGTTTCTTTTAATGTAGAATTATTTCTATGAGCAGTCTGTGCAATTTCTGCTGCTTTGTAGTAACCAATTTTAGTATTTAAAGCTGTAACAAGCATTAAAGAATTGTTAACTAATTCATTAATACGAGCATGATTTGGCTCAATTCCTTGTGCACAATGTTCGTCAAAAGACACACATGCATCACCAATTAAACGAGCTGATTGTAAGAAATTAGCAGCCATAACTGGTTTAAATACATTCAATTCATAATGACCTTGTGTTCCTCCTACAGAAATAGCAACATCATTTCCAATAACTTGTGCAGCAACCATTGTAAGAGCTTCACATTGTGTTGGATTTACTTTACCTGGCATGATAGAAGAACCTGGCTCATTTTCTGGAATTAAAATTTCACCAATACCTGAACGAGGACCAGAAGCCATCATTCTAATATCATTAGCAATTTTGTTTAATGAAACAGCTAATTGTTTTAAAGCTCCGTGTGTTTCTACAATTGCGTCATGTGCAGCTAAAGCTTCAAATTTATTTTCTGCAGTTACAAATGGATGTCCTGTAAAATCAGCAATATATTTTGCTACTAAAACATCATAACCTTTTGGAGTATTTAATCCTGTACCTACAGCAGTTCCTCCTAAAGCTAATTCTGATAAATGATCTAAAGTATGGCGTAATGCTCTTAAACCATGATTTAATTGAGCTACATAACCTGAAATTTCTTGTCCTAAAGTAAGTGGAGTTGCATCCATTAAGTGCGTACGACCAATTTTTACAACATTCATGAATTCAGCTGATTTTTTAGCTAAAGTATCACGTAATTTTTCTACACCAGGAATTGTTACTTCTACAACAGCTTTGTAAGCAGCTATGTGCATTCCTGTTGGGAAAGTATCATTAGAAGATTGAGATTTATTTACATCATCATTAGCTTTTAATACAGGCTCTCCTTCTCCAATTTTGAATCCAGCTAAAACTTGTGCTCTATTTGCAACAACCTCATTAACATTCATGTTAGATTGTGTACCTGAACCTGTTTGCCAAATTACTAAAGGGAATTGGTCATCTAATTTTCCAGCTAAGATTTCATCACAAACAGCTGCGATAGCATCACGTTTTTCAATTGGTAAAACACCCAATTCAGTATTAGCAAAAGCTGCTGCCTTTTTTAAATATGCAAATCCTTCTATTATTTCTTTTGGCATTGATGCTGGAGCACCAATTTTAAAATTATTTCTTGAACGTTCTGTTTGCGCTCCCCAATATTTATCTGCAGGAACTTTAACTTCCCCCATTGTATCTTTCTCAATTCTGTATTCCATCTTTCTAAGTTTTATTTTTTAGTTGTCTTACAAATTTAGCAAATCATTGGTAAATGTTAAGATGAAAGAAACTGATTATTATTAGTTATTCAATAAAAAAAAAATACTATTTTTGTATACATAAAAATAAAATCATGATTCAATTTTTAGGTTTCTTATTATTTTTAGTAGTCGCTTTATGTGGTTTTTGGGGAATCATCTTCTTTGCAACGATGGCAATTTCTTGGATCCCATTATGGCTTGCTAATCTTAAAAAAGAAAAGGCTGGTATCATTACAGCAGAAGAAGTTCGTCCAATTTTACCAAATCAAGACGGAGTTACTGTTTTATTTAAGAAATAAAATTATACAGAAAAAAATTAAAAAGGAACTTTGACGAAGGTTCCTTTTTTTTTTATTGAAATTATTCTATAATTCCTTCTTAACTATTTTTCTAGTTTCATACATTACATCTTTAGCAACTCCTTCTAAACCTGGATAAATACTTTCATTAGTAATGCCTAAAACGTAAAGTTCATCTTTTATTTCTTCTATTTTATCTTTATTGATAATAATTTTATCTAAAAAATCATTATTAGATGGATTAGCTAATAAGCCGTTTACAATATTACCAAAAATTGTAAAGTTTGATTTTTGATATTTCATTCTTAAATCAAATCTAGTTGGAGTAATTGCAATTGGAAAATTAAAGTTATTATTATCATCAAATTTAAAATCAAGATAGTTAGTTAATATACCATTAGGTGTGGATTTTTTTTTATTTCTTTGTGGTGTATGTACTGAATATAAATTATCTTTATGTTTAGAATTCAAACTTTGAAAGTCTAAAAATGATAATTC
>DJDD01000059.1:6826-21705 GCA_002430925.1 Flavobacteriales bacterium UBA5933 | reverse complement strand
TTCATCTCCATTTGGAACAGTTCTTACTGACATGATTTTTACATTACCTTCTCCAGCAATACCATCCATACCAATACCGTTTCCAACTTTTGCAGCAATAATTCCAGAAACATGTGTTCCGTGCAATGCATCAGGTCCATCAACATCATTATTTCCATAAAAATGTTCTGTTAGATCCTCATAATTATCACCAACGATTGATCTTGGATCAAGGCTTATATTCAAATTACTATCAACTTGTTCTTTGTAATATTTTAGACCTTCATTAATTTCTTCTAAAACTGAAGTTGTAAAATCTTTCATCGTTTTACCTTCCCAAGCCTCTTGTGGTAACATGGCAAAAATAGACATACCTTGTTTAGCTTCTTGAGATTGAGGTTGAAAAGACATCATGTTTTTTTGATTTAATTCTTTATCTCCCCATTCTTTAACTAAAGCGGGAAATGCGGCAGTAAAAACTTTTGATAATTGTCCGTATTGTGCAGCACCTTGTTTTGCATCAGCTAATTTATTTTCAAATTCATTTTTTACTTTCTGATATTCTGTAAATTGTTCAGGAAATTTAGATTTATTTTGTTCTTTATCAGCACCTTTTTCGAAAAGGTTGGTATATTTTACATATAATCTTGTAAGTTCTAATGTATCACCATCAACATTTTTTCCATCTTTTCCACCAATGAAATTCCAACCGTTAACGTCATCTATAAATCCATTTTTGTCATCATCTTTTCCATTTCCAGCAACTTCTTTAGGGTTTACCCAAATATTCTCTCTAAGATCAGGGTGAGTAATTTCTACTCCAGAATCTAATACACCAACTATAATTTGTGAAGGCTTACGTTTATTTGCTTTTAAGAATTGAATAGCATCTTTTGTATCAACACCATATATACTATCTTTTTCAATTGAAGCATGTTGCCATTGTTTTTGATCTATTTTTGGAGTTTGTACTGTAGCTGTTTCTTGTGCAAAAGATGTTACACCAATAAACATAGCAACAGATATACTTAATAAGAATTTTTTCATATTTTTTTATTGTTAACTATAAAATATAGTCTTGATATTAATTGATGAATTTACACAAAAAAGGCTCCAAAATATGGAGCCTTTTTATAATATTGTGTTAAAATAAATTTATTTTAATTTACGTTGTTTATAAATTTCTTCAGCTTTTTGAACAGCTTTATAAGAATCAACAACACCACCAGAAACAGAAATGTCTTTTAATTGATCATTTTTATTTACAGTTTCCATTAAAATAGAACGAATGTCTTCTGCAGTTAGTTTAGGATAATGTGACCAAACTAATGCAGCAACACCGGCAACAGCAGGAGAAGCCATAGAAGTCCCATTTAAAAATCTATATTGATCTACTCCAGGATAAGTTGCATATATTTCTTGTCCAGGTCCAAAAACATCAACAGATTTTTTACCATAATTAGAAAAACGAGCTTTTAATGCATTTGGATCTTTTGTTGATGCACCAACAGTAAGAACAGATTTAGATACTGGTTGATTATTTTTAAAATTTGTAGGGTAGTGTACATCTATATCAATATTTTCATTACTATTACCAGCTGCTTTAACAATTAGAACACCTTTGTCTGAAGCATATTTGAATGCATCCCAAACTAATTCTTTATCAGGAGAAAAAGTTTTCCCAAATGACATATTTAATATTTTAGCTCCATTGTCTACTGCATAACGAATGGCATTAGCAACATCTTTATCACGTTCATCTCCATTTGGAACAGTACGTACAGACATTATTTTTACATTATTACCTCCAGCAGTACCTTCAGAACCAATGTTATTTCCCCTTACAGCACCAATAATACCTGCAACATGTGTACCATGAGTTGATTCTGGTCCATTTGAGTCATTATTTCCATAAAAACGTTCTGTTTTATCATTTGGATTATCTACATCTTTTCGATCAACTAAGTTTAAATTAAGATGAGAGGTTAATGCATCTCCCTTAGCAGCACGACGAGCTGAAGCTAAATAGAAATTAGCAACTTCTTGCATTGTTTTACCTATCCATTGCTCTTCTTTAAGTTCTCCAAAAATCCATAGTGATTCTAAAATTTGAGAATCTGTAGGTTGATAATTTTTTAATATATCTTTTGATAATTTAGTATCACCAAATTCTAAAACCATTTTATTGATTCCTCCTTCAATAGCATTTAACCTAGCTTGACCAACTTGTTGGTTATATTTAGCTTTTCCAACAGCAGTTAAATAATCTTTTTGTACACGTTGAAATTCTGCATATTCAGAAGGATTATTTGATATAGCTAATTGATTTTTCTTTTGATCATAAGTATCATATTTTTCAGCTAAATGTTTGTAAACTCTTGTTACTTCGGTTGTATCATCATTATAACTTATCCCTTTAGCTGTACCTAAAAAAGACCAACCGTAAACATCATCTATATATCCATTCTTATCGTCATCAATACCATTACCTGGAATCTCTTTTGGATTTTTCCACATATTAGCTTTTAAATCTTCATGGAAATTTTCTACACCACTATCTAAAACACCAACTATAATTGTATTTGCTTTACGTTTGTGTTGTTTTAAAAAGTCTAAAGCTTGATCTGTATTTACACCATAAATTCCAGTTTGTTCAATACCTGCATGGTACCATTTTTCTTTAGGAACTTCAGCAGTTTGTGCTTGAACAAATCCTAAAGTAAATGCAAATCCTAAAGCAATAAATAATTTTCTCATGTTGTTATTTTAGTATGTTTTTTAAATAAATAGCAGTACTAGGACCTTCACTAAATAATAAGTCCAAGATACTTAAACCTTCAATGAAACCGAATTTCTCATCAAAAACTTGAGCATATTCAGGTAATTTGTATTGTGGTTCTTTTTTAGCAGAAAATTGATTTCTGAAGTCGTTTTCTATATTTATTTTTTCGAAATTTTTAGTTTTATCAATAGCTAAATCTAATTTTAATTTTTGATTGATAAAATCAATTGTTTTTAAATTAAAATCTAAAAGATATTTTTCTTTCTTTTCATAAAATGGAGCAATATCATCTTCATAATATTCAAAATATGGAGAACTACGATAAGCTGATTTTATTGATTTGAAATGTTCTTTTTGCCAATCATATTCATAAGAAGGTTGTAAATCTTTAAATAATCTAGTTCCGTTATGAAGTATAGGAATATTAAGCATTAATTTACCATTTGCGCCTAAGATATTCATACGATTACGGTAAGTTTGTTTTTGAAAATTTTCAAAAACTTCAATCGATAAATTCTCGCTTTTTAGCATTTCTGCATAATAATCAATCGGCCCAAAATAAAAAGCTGCAAATGTATTTTTCATTTTAATTATATTATTTCTATGATATAAAATTGTGCATTATAAGATGAGTTATAATGCACAATTTTGATTGTTATTTATTATCTAAGAGTTTAATTTCTTAGTATTTATTTTTCTTTTTTTCTTTTCTTGCTTTTACGATATCATAACCAATCCAAGCAATTAAAGCGATTAAAACATATATACCATATGATGTTTTATTTGGATCATCATTATTTATTGATGTAAAGAAACGATTCCAAATGAACTTTTTAGGAGCTGTTGGCTCAAACATTCCATTCATATTAGCCCAAATCATAATTGGTCTTCCTATAATGTGATCTTCACCAACGTAACCAAAGAAACGAGCATCTAAAGATTGATTTCTATTATCACCCATCATAAAATAATAATCTTGTTTAATTTGGTATTTGTTTGTTTTTTGATCATTAATATAAACATCAAATTTTCCATTTGCAGAATCTATACGTAGATTATTATGTTCATATTTACGTAAAATATTAATGAATTGAGGTAAAGATTCTTTTGTTATTTCTACATTATCTCCTTTTTTAGGGATATATAATGGTCCATATTGATCAGGATTCCAATTTTTATTAACAGGGAAAATAGTATTTGTACTATCTATTTTTCCATTAACAATATGTTCAGTCTTTTGTCCAACAGGATCTAAAATAGGTTCTACAGAAATTACATTATTGTTAGATTTCATTGCAGTTACATAAGCATCTGTAAGAGCTTTGAAATAATAAACTAAATTACCGTCTTCATTCTTTTGAACAAAATAATCATTCTTCTGGAAATCACTTCCTATGGGATTAATTCCGAAGTTTTCATACAATAACTTATCACTAAATGGAGTCTTAGTAATCACCATATAAGCATGTTGAACTTGAGCATCTTTTTTAGGAATGAATTTTTTACCATCAACATACAAAATTCCATTTCTTACTTGTATCGTTTGTCCTGGTAATCCAACTAAACGTTTTACATATGCATCTTTACGATCAATTGCAGAATATACAGAATCTGTTGGGTAGTTAAATACTACTATATCATTAGATTTTAATGCTCTCCAACCAGGTAAACGCATATATGGTAATCTTGTTTTATCTATAAATCCATCACGATAAATAAATTCAGAAAAAGGAATACCGATAGGAGTCATAGGAACTCTGGCTCCATGACTAATTTTTTCTACAAATAATGCATCACCAATTTTAATTGTATTTTCCATTGAACCTGTTGGTACAATCATAGGTTGTATAAACCAATTGTGTACTAAAGTTGCAAGAACTAATGCAAATAATAATGATGAAATAAACGTAGGTTTACGTTGTTCTGGTCCTAAATATTTAGGATTATCTGAGTAGTTAACAGCAAAAATGTAAAGACCTAAAGTTAAAACCATAATAATTTTATCTTTAGTTTCAATTTTACCATAGGAATCTCCTAAATCTACAAAGAAAACTAACCAAAAAATTGGGCCAACAATTGGAATATAAAATAATACAATCCACCATTTTGGTCTATGAATAATAGAAAGACCTTGCCAAATATTTATGAATGGAACATAAGCTTGCCAAGCTTGTTTTCCAGCATTTTTATAAAGTTTCCAAGTGGCAACTCCAAAGATTAAATTGGCAAAAATGTATCCAATAAGCCAATAGATTAATATATTCATAAGAAATTGATATTATGTGTTTTAAATTAGTTTAGTTCAAGTACATCTTTCATTGAAAATATACCTTTTTTATCAAATATCCATTCAGCAGCAATTACTGCACCTAATGCAAAACCTTTTCGGGAATGTGCAGTATGTGATATTTCTATTGTATCAATATCAGAGTTGTATTGAACAATATGTGTTCCAGGAACATTTTCGATTCGTTTAGCTTCAATAGGAATGATATCATCAGCTTTTTGATCCAATGACCAAGAAGAGTATGATGTTTGTTCTATGATTCCTTCAGCAATTGTAATAGCTGTTCCAGATGGAGCATCTAATTTTTGTGTATGATGAATTTCTTCTAAATTGATTTGATACTCATTACGGTATTTGTTCATCATTTTAGCAAGTTTTTCATTTAAATCAAAAAATAAGTTAACACCTAAACTAAAGTTAGAAGCATATATAAATGCAGTATTATTATCTAAAGTTAATTTATTTATTTCATCTTGTTTATCTAACCAACCTGTTGTTCCACAGATTGTTGGGATTTTATTTTCAAGTAATACTTTAAGGTTGTCATAAGCATATTCTGGTCGAGAAAATTCTATGGCAACATCTACATTTTTTAAATCTTCAGGAAGTGGAGTACGAGATATTTTTAGAACAACTTCATGTCCTCTTTGTAATAAAATTTCTTCTATGGCTTTACCCATTTTTCCGTATCCTACTAAAGCTATTTTCATTTATATTAAAATTTAAAATTAAAAGCCAATCCTAAAACAGGCTCTATTGACATTTCGTTTTGTAATACTGTTGGTTTCAATGTCATTTCTTTATCATTACGAACAGTATATAAGTGAGCATCAACAGTTGCATCAACAATATTTAGTAAATATGCTAATGCAGTTAAGGCAACACTATAATCACGTTTTCTTTTATAATCATCTTGTATAACAGCTAATTGAGCTGCAGTTAAAACACCTGAAAATTCATTAGGAGAACCTTCACGAACTGCGATATATGCTTTTCTATATTTTTTATACAATCCATTATAATAAATAGTAAAACCGGCTCCAGTTGCAACTAATCCCATTGCAATAGGTGCTTTTATCCATTTTCTATTGTATAATTGTCCTGCACCCGGTAGAATAGCAGAGTATAAAGAAGCTCTAATAGGACTTTTTACCATTAAAGTTTCATCACTTATTTTAACAGAATCTTTTGTAATAACTTGTGATCCTTGACCCAAATCTTTTTTTAATTGAGCTAATGAAAACGTAGAAGTAAGCATTAGACCAATAATTAAAATCTTAATTTTCATTTAAAAACTTACTTAATCGATCAAATTCATCATCAGAAGTAAAATTTAATATTATTTTACCTTTTCCATTTTTTGCTCGTTTTATCTCAACTTTCGTTTTTAGTGAATTTGAAATAGAACTTAATGCTTCTTTGTATTGTTGAGGAAGTTCAATGACTTTTTTTGCAGTTTGATTATCACCATCTTTTAATGATTTGATAATTTTTTCTGTATCACGAACAGATAAATTATTTTTTACAATTTTTTCGTAAATATCAAATTGTAAATCAGAATCATCAATTGCCATTAGAGCACGTCCATGTCCCATAGAAATCATACCATCTCTAATACCAGTTTGTATAATAGGATCTAACTTAAGAAGACGCAAGTGATTCGTAATTGATGTTCGATCTTTACCAACTCTTTTACTTAATTCTTCTTGTGTTAATTTTATTTCATCAATTAATTGTTTGTAAGAAAGTGCTATTTCTATTGCATCTAAATCCTGTCGTTGAATATTTTCAACTAAAGCCATTTCTAGCATTTCTTGATCGTTTGCTAAGCGTACATAAGCAGGAATTGTTTTTTTTCCAGCTATTTGTGAAGCTCTAAAACGTCTTTCACCAGAAATTAATTCATATTCACCTGATATTTTTTTACGGATTGTTATAGGTTGAATTACACCTAGAGTTGCAATAGATGAAACTAATTCTTCTAAAGCTTTTTTATCAAAATTAGTACGAGGTTGCCAAGGATTAGCAGTTATTTTTTCTAAATCTACTTCTAAAATATTTCCAACAAGTTTCTTAGCACCTTCATCTTGTGCAGTTTTAACTGTTGGCTCATCTTTTAATAGTGCAGATAATCCACGTCCTAAGCGATTATTTTTATTTGGCTTTGCCATTCTTTTTAAACTGTATCGTTGTTATTGATTAAAAATTCACGTGCTAAATTTAAGTAATTTTCCGCACCTTTACTTGCAGCGTCGTATTGAATTATTGTTTCTCCAAAACTAGGTGCTTCTGATAATCTTACATTACGTGTAATGATTGTTTTGAAAACCATTTTAGGAAAATGATTATTTACTTCATCTAATACTTGGTTAGAAAGTCTTAAGCGAGAATCATACATCGTCAATAATAATCCTTCAATATCTAATTCTTTATTATGATGCTGTTGTATTCCTTTTATAGTATTCAATAATTTACCTAATCCTTCTAAGGCAAAATATTCGCATTGAATTGGAATAATAACTGAATCTGCAGCTGTTAATGCATTTAATGTGATTAATCCTAAAGATGGAGCACAGTCTATAATGATATAATCATAATCATCTTTTATCTCGTTTAATGCTGTTTTTAGCATATACTCACGATTTTCGTAATCTACAATTTCTATCTCAGCAGCTACTAAATCTAAATGAGCAGGCATTAAATCTAAATTTGGAGATTCAGACTTTAAAATAGCTTCACTTGCATTGATTTCATTTTCTAAAACCTCATAAGTTCCAGCTTCAATTTCATCTAAATCAAAACCTAATCCTGATGTGGCATTAGCCTGAGGATCAGCATCAATTAACAAAACTTTCTTTTCTAGTACACCTAAAGAAGCTGCAAGATTTAACGAAGTTGTCGTTTTTCCTACGCCACCTTTTTGATTAGCAATAGCAATTATTTTACCCATAATTTACGTTCAAAACGAATTCAAAAATACAATAATTAGTATTTCTAAACCTTAAAGAAAAAATAAAATTTTCAACATTTTCATTTTTTTTCTAAATTATTCGATAAGAAACAATGTAAAAAGGTATAAATTTTAGAATTATTTATAAATATTACACAATTAAAAAACTTATATTTGCATCGAACATTTTGTAATTTTTTTTAAGAAAAAAGTTGATGAATTTTAACCTTTTATTCAAAAGCGTTGAAAAAGAGAAAAACTTCAACGCTGAAGTTCTAATGGCTAGAATAGCGACAAAAATCTATTCTTTTCCATTATTACTACGTAGTGTAAATTATGTAATACGTCTGTAATACTAGAAAATTTTATTCGAATTTTTTTTAGTATTAATACACACGTAACATTTATAAAAGCATAATGAAAACAAAATACATAGATTTAATAACACAATCTTTTGATTTCCCTCAAGATGAATTTGAGTTGGATGGAGAACACTTAAAATTTAATGGAATTGATTTAAAATCAATTGTAGAAGAACATGGTACGCCATTAAAATTTACTTATTTACCAAAAATTTCTGAAAATATACAGAAAGCAAAAGGTTGGTTTGAAAAAGCCCGTGAGGAGTTAAACTATGAGGGATCTTATAACTATTGTTATTGTACAAAAAGTTCCCATTTTCGTCATATTTTAGGCGAAGCATTAAAAAATGATATTCATATAGAAACATCTTCAGCATTTGATATCAACATTGTAGAAAACCTTATAAAGGAAGGATTAATAAAAGATAATCAATATATCGTTTGTAATGGTTTTAAACGAGAAGAATATGTAGAAAATATTGCTCGATTAATTAACAATGGTCATCGTAAAACAATTACAGTTATTGATAATTATGAAGAAGTTGACTTATTTTCAAAAGAAATAGAAGGAGATTTTGAAATAGGAATTCGTATCGCTTCTGAGGAAGAGCCAAAATTTGAGTTTTATACATCTCGTTTAGGAATAGGATATAAAGATATTGTACCATTTTATCAAACGATGGTAAAACCGAATGAACGTATTAAACTTAAAATGCTTCATTTCTTCATTAATACAGGAATAAAAGATAATTCTTATTATTGGAATGAGCTAACAAAGTGTTTACGCGTTTATGTTAACCTTAAAAAAGTTTGTCCTGAATTAGATAGTCTTAATATTGGTGGTGGATTCCCAATTAAAAATTCTTTGAATTTTTCTTACGACTATGAATATATGGCAAAAGAAATTCTATTACAAATAAAAGCTATTTGTGATGAAGAAGGAATTCCTGTTCCAAATATTTTTACAGAATTCGGTTCATTTACTGTTGGAGAAAGTGGGGGAGTTATCTATAAAATTCTTTATCAAAAGAAACAAAACGATAAAGAATATTGGGATATGATTGATTCTTCTTTCATGACTACTTTACCAGACGCTTGGGCAATATCTAAACGTTTTGTTATGCTACCTATCAATAGATGGTACGATAAATATGAGCGAGTTTTGTTAGGTGGATTAACTTGTGATTCTGATGATTATTATAATTCAGAACAACATGTAAATGCAATCTATTTACCAAAATACGATTCTGCTAAACCATTATATATTGGATTCTTCAATACAGGTGCGTATCAAGATAATATTAGTGGTTTTGGAGGAATAAACCATTGTTTAATTCCACAACCAAAATATATTTTGATTGATGAGAATTATAACACAAAAGTTTACTCAGAAGAGCAAACACATCAAAATGTATTAGATACATTAGGATACAAATAAAAAATAATTTTAAAAATAAAAAAAAAATAATAAGATGAGTAAAGGACCAATTAGTCAATTCATTGAACATAATTATAGACATTTTAATGCTGCCGCTTTAGTTGATGCTGCAAAAGGATATGAGCAACATTTATTAGAAGGTGGTAAAATGCTTATTTCTTTAGGAGGAGCAATGTCTACTGCTGAGTTAGGAGTTTCTCTTGCAGAAATGATTCGTCAAGATAAAGTACAAATTATATCTTGTACAGGAGCTAATTTAGAAGAAGATGTAATGAATTTAGTTGCACATTCTCATTATAAAAGAATTCCTAATTATCGCGATTTAACTCCAGAACAAGAAAGAGAATTATTAGATACTCATTACAACCGTGTAACAGATACTTGTATCCCAGAAGAAGAAGCATTTCGTCGTTTACAACAACATTTAGAAGATGTTTGGCATGCTGCTGAGGCTAAAGGAGAACGTTATTTGCCACACGAATTCTTGTACCAAGTAGTAAATTCTGGTGTTTTAGAGCAATATTATGAAATCGATCCAAAAGATTCATGGATTGTTGCTGCTGCTGAGAAAAATTTACCAATCGTTTGTCCAGGATGGGAAGATTCTACAACAGGAAATATTTTTGCTGCTAATGTTATCAAAGGAAAATTACAAGCATCTACAGTAAAATCAGGAATTGAATATATGATTTACCTTACAGAATGGTACCGTGCTAATTCAGAAGGAAAAGGAATAGGTTTCTTCCAAATTGCTGGAGGTATTTCTGGAGATTTCCCAATTTGTGTTGTTCCAATGATGTACCAAGATTTAGAGTGGGAAGATGTTCCTTTCTGGTCTTATTTCTGTCAAATATCTGATTCAACTACATCTTATGGTTCTTATTCAGGAGCAGTTCCAAATGAGAAAATTACATGGGGTAAATTAGATATCGACACACCTAAATTTATGATTGAATCTGATGCAACAATCGTTGCTCCTTTAATCTTTAGTTATATTTTAGGACATTAATAGATTCTTATAAAAATTAGATATAAAAAAACCACTTCAATTGAAGTGGTTTTTTTATATCTCTATTATAATTAATCCTTCATTGCTTCACCAGCTTTTCTATGTGTAAATTTACCATAGATATGTCTTCTTGCAAAGCGACTTGGAGAATCAGAATTTACCATTTTAATATATGTATTTTTAGGAACTCCGAAATATTCGTAATGATTTCCATCCAAATGTTCTACTTTCAAAATTCTTTCATCCATATAAAAGTCATGAATGTTAGATTTTGTTGTTGTTATAATATACTCTTCCTCATTTTTCTTGTGAGTTTCAGGATTAATACTCACTAAAAAATGGTATGCTTCGATCACTACTTTACTTTTTTCTTCAGCTTCTAGCTTTCCTGCTTCATCATTCACAAATTTATCAGGATGAGAATCTTTCATCGTGTTTCTATAAATTGTTTTTAAATCTTTTAATGTAGCAGTTTTATCTACTCCAAGAAGTTTTCTGTGCTCAGCAACGGTTTTCATAATTATAAACTTTTTTCAATTTGCAAAACTACGCATTAATAAATTATGAAATACGCTAAAAACACATAAGTTTAATTAAGATTTTAATAAATAATCTAAAACTTATATTAATTTCAAAGAAATTTAATACTAAATCTGTTTAAACTTTTTTAAAAAATTATATTTTCTTTGTTTTGGGCAATTGCTTCGCACCGTGCTTTTTCGCTATATCTTTTTTGATTGGTCAATTCTTTTGAACTAGTTATTGCATTTCGACTTGTTATTGCATTTTAACTTTGCTGAATAATCAATCAAAAAAGTATGCCGCTTCAATCACTATTGCAAAGTTGTATTTTAAATTATATTAATTAATTTTCTGTTTCGATTTTAATTTCAAAAATATAGTTCCGATAATAGCTCCAACTGAAGCCATTAAAAAACCAACCCATAATTGTGAGTTGAATCCATATCCCAAAGCAATAGGAATTCCTCCTAAAAATGCTCCTAATGCATTTCCAATATTAAAACTTGCTTGTCCAGCAGCAGCAGCAAGAGTTTCTGATCCTTTAGCGTTATTAATTAAAATCATTTGAATAGGTGAACCAATTGTAAATGCGATTAAACCTGTTATAAATGACATTATGTATGCTACTATTTGTATATGCGAAGTAAAATAAACAACTAACAAGCATATAGCCATAGCAGAGAAAGCTAAAATTGCAGCCTTATTTGGAGAAATAGAATCAGCTAATTTACCTCCAATAAAATTACCTATAAACATTCCTAATCCAACTAATGTCATGATAATTGGTATTTGTGATTTAGGTAATTGAGCAACTTCTGTCATTAATGGAGATATATAACTTATCCAAGCAAATAACCCAGATGTACCAATAGAAATCATTACAATTAGAACCCAAGCTTCCCATTTTTTAAAGAAACTTAGTTGTTGGACTAAACTTGTTTTATTTTCATTTTCTATATTAGGAACCCATAAATATATCGCTAACATTGTTAACAATCCTAAACTTGAAATAATACCAAAAGTTAAATTCCAAGAATAAACTTGAGCTAATTTTGTTCCGAATGGTACACCAGCTAGATTTGCTAAAGTAAGACCTGCAAACATTATTGATATTGCTTGAGCTTCCTTTCCTTTTTCACTTAATTTTGCAGCAACAACAGATCCAACTCCAAAAAATGCACCATGTGGAAGTCCTGACATAAATCTTGCAATCATTAAAGTATAATAATTGGGAGCAACAACAAATAGAAAATTGAATATAGTAAATAAGAACATAAAAAAGATAAGTACCTTTTTAGGTGGAAATTTATTTGTTGCCATAATAAGTGTAGGAGCTCCAACCATAACACCTATTGCATATATAGATATAAAATGTCCAGCTTCAGGAATACTAATTTTTAAATCTTTAGCAAATTCTTCTAAAACACCCATCATCGAAAATTCAGTCATTCCGATTGCTAATCCACCCATTGCAAGTGCTAATAAACTTTTCTTAACCATTTTTATTATTTTTTTTGTTTACTATTTATTGTCTTTTTTGATACAAAAATTTATTAATAGTAATAATTCAATTATTTTCTTGATAAAAAGAAATAAAGTGTGCAAAATTAAGAGTTATTTATAGATTATAATTAATTAATATAAAATAATATTTTGGATATTGGTTTGCAACACATTATCATTTATAATTATTTTCTTTACTATAGATTATAATTTAAAATAATAAAATAATTAGAATAATCAATGATATATATTAGGATTTATAAAACATGACATAAATCATGTTTTTAAAAAAATCTAATAATCAGCTTGATATGTTAGAAAATAGTTAGCGATTTAGATAAATTGTAAACTATTTTTTAGAAATTAGACGTTTGTTCGTACTTTTACAAAAAAGTGAATTTTGGAAAAGAAAAAGATTGTCATTTTAGGTGCTGGATTTGCCGGACTTAAATTAGCCCGTAAATTAAATAATAACCCACACTTTTCTGTTACACTTATTGATCGCTATAATTACCATCAATTTCAACCTCTTTTTTATCAGGTAGCAACTGCAGCAATTAATGCGAGTGATATTTCATTCCCAATACGTAAAGTTTTTCAAAACAGTAAAAATGTTAGCGTACGTTTGGCAGAAGTTACAGGAATCAATCAAGAGAAAAACGAAGTTGAAACTACAATTGGAGATTTTTCTTATGACTATTTAGTTGTTGCAATGGGATGTACCACAAATTTCTTTGGCAACAAACAAATTGAGGAATTATCATTCCCGATGAAGTCAACAAACGAAGCTTTAACGCTTAAAAATCGTTTGTTAACTAATTTTGAGAGTGCATACACTGCACAAACTCCTGAAGAGTTGGAAGAAATCATGAATATTGTGATTGTAGGTGGAGGACCAACAGGTGTTGAACTTTCAGGTGCGATTTCGCAAATGAAAAAATTTATCCTTCCTAAGGATTATCCAGATTTAGATTTTTCTAAATTGAATATTTATTTAATTGAAGGAAGTCCAAATCTTTTAGGACCAATGTCTGATTTAGCTCACAAAAAGTCTTATGAATATTTGACAAATATGGGAGTTCATGTTTGGACTGATGGTCGAGTAACTGATTATGATGGAAAGAAAATCTCATTAGCTGACGGTCGTTCAATTAATTCACGTAACATTATTTGGGCTGCAGGTGTAATGGGTAATGTACCAGAAGGTGTAGTTACTAGAGAAGAATTACAACGTGGTAATCGATTAAAAGTTGATAGAACTTCTAAAGTTGTAGGTAGTAAAAATATTTATGCAATTGGTGATATTGCATCTATGGAAACTCCTAAATATCCACATGGTCATCCTCAATTAGCTCGTGTTGCTGGAGATCAAGCAGTACAATTAGCTAAAAACTTCGAGAAAATCGGAAATGGTGTTTCAGAAGATAAATTGACTTTATTTGAATATGACGATCCAGGTTCTATGGCAACTATCGGTAAAAGAAAAGCTGTTGTAGATTTACCTAAATTTTCTTTCTCAGGAAGATTTGCTTGGTTTACATGGATGTTCTTACACTTAATGTTAATTTTAACAGTAAGAAATAAACTTGCTATTTTCTTAAACTGGGCTCAAACATATTTTACTAATGATTCTTCATTACGTATTATTGTTCGTCCAACTAAAAAGGATTTTAAATTTAATATTAAGGAATACAGACGTTTTCCAAAAAATAGAAATAAAGAAGAAGAAGTTAAGCAAGCTTAATCTTTTCTTTTAATAATATACAAAAGGCTATCTAAAATTAATTAGTTAGCCTTTTTTATTTGTATCTGTCGTTTATTTTAATCCGAACAATTATTTGAATTGAAGAATTTTAATTTTAAATACAAAATGGATTTATTTTGTTATTCCTTCTAACATGAATAAGAAAGCATCTTCTTTTGCATCTTCTTTTAAGGATTCAAATCGACCAGATGCACCTCCATGACCTGTATCCATATTGGTATCTAAAAGTAAAATATTATCATCTGTTTTTAGCTCTCTTAATTTAGCAACCCATTTTGCAGG
>DJDD01000059.1:6033-6608 GCA_002430925.1 Flavobacteriales bacterium UBA5933 | reverse complement strand
AGCAACCCATTTTGCAGGTTCCCAATATTGTACTTGAGAATCATGTAAACCAGTAGAAATATATAAATTTGGATAAGCTTTCTTTTCTACATTGTCGTATGGAGAATATTCTTTCATATAAAAGTAATATTCTTTATCGTTAGGATTTCCCCATTCGTCATATTCGCCTGTTGTTAAAGGAATTGTATCATCTAACATAGTTGTAACAACATCTACAAAAGGAACTTGTGCAACAACGCCATTAAATAATGTTGGTTCGTAATTTATAACAGCTCCCATTAATAATCCACCAGCAGAACCACCCATTCCGTATAAATGTGCAGAAGATGTATATTCTATATTTATAAGATGCTTTGCAACATCAATGTAATCGAAAAAAGTATTTTTCTTATCTAACATTTTACCATCTTCGTACCATTCTCTACCTAAATATTGTCCTCCACGAATATGTGCGATTGCATAAACAAAACCTCTATCCAATAAACTTAATCGTACAGAACTAAAATTAGGTTCTATAGTATATCCATAGGAACCATAAGCATATAGTAGAAGAGGAGTATCTTTACTTAATTTAG
>DJDD01000059.1:1014-5963 GCA_002430925.1 Flavobacteriales bacterium UBA5933 | reverse complement strand
AGTATCTTTACTTAATTTAGTATCTTTATGATGTACCAAAGAAATTGCAACTTTTTCTCCATCTCTTGCTTCAGCCCAAATTCTTTCTGATGTGTAATTTTCTTTATTAAAATCACCTAAAACAATTTGTTCTTTTTTTATTTCAGAAGTTTGATTTTTCATATCAAAATCAATCACAGAAGTTGGAGTTGTTAAAGAAGTATAACCATAACGAAGAATGTTTGTGTCAAAATCTGGATTTGTTCCAGAACCCGCAGTATATGTTTCTTCGCTAAATGGTAAATAATAATCTTGTGAATTATCCCAAGCTTTAATATTCATTTGGATTAATCCATTTGTACGTTCTTCTACAACTAAATAATTTTTAAATATCTCAAAACCTTCAATAAATACTTCTTCACGATGTGGAATAACTTCTATCCAATTATTTTGTTCTGTTGCATTGATTGATGTTTTCATTAATTTGAAATTAAAAGCATCATCTTTATTGGTCTGAATATAAAACTCATCTCCAAAATGCTCGATAGAATATTCTAAATCACGTTCACGTTCCTGGAAAATTTTAAATTCAGTATCTGGTTCATTTGATGGAATAAAACGATATTCATCAGAAACAGTAGACGAAGAACCTATAATGATATAATCTCTAGATTTTGATTTATAGATATAAACTGAAAATGTTTCATCTTTTTCTTCAAAGACTAAAATATCATCAGAAGATGAGGTTCCTAATTTATGTTTCCAAATCTGATATGCACGCAAAGTGTCATCTTTTCTAGTATAAAAAAGAGTTTCATTATCAGCAGACCAAACAGAACCTCCAGTCGTATTTTCTATTTTATCATCTAATAATTGACCTGTTTTTAAATCTTTAATTTGTATGGTATAAATTCGTCGAGATACATTGTCAACTCCAAAAGAACACAAAGAGTTATCTGGAGAAACAGAAATTCCACCTAAATTATAATAAGCATGACCTTCTGCCATAAGATTAACATCAAATAATATTTCATCTTTATTATCTAAAGTATCTTTTCTTCGTTTATGAATAGGATATTCTTTACCTTTTTGAAATTCTGTTAAATACCAGTAACCATTTAATTTATATGGAACAGACGAATCATCTTCTTTTATTCGAGATTTCATTTCTTCAAATAATTTTGCTTGAAATTCTTCTGTAGGTTTTAAAATGCTTTCAGTATATTTATTTTCTTCTTCTAAGTACTTAATTACTTCTGGATTTTCACGTTCATTCAGCCAATAATAATTATCAATTCTGATATCTCCGTGTTTCTCTAATTTTTTTTCTATTTTTTTAGCAATAGGTGCTTGCATATATTTAATTTTCTTCTGCAAAGGTAGACAAAACTTATTTTGTATAAGTTTTAAGCTCCCATGAATTCGTAGTTGTTTTGTATTCTATCATGATATTGTTTCCATTCACATATCCAATCGTTTGATAATTTCCTTCTGGTGCAATTATATTTACATGGTAAATATTTTTTTGTGTTGAAGGATAAAACTGAGCTACAATTTGTGAATTTTCTTGATTGATTAAAACAAAATTACCATTTGATGTTGTTGCTACTTCATAATTTTTACCATCTAATTTGTAATATGAATTATTCTTTTCATTACTTATAACTTCATTGGTTTGTGGTAAAATTGTTTGATTGTTAGCACTAGAATTTAGTAATACAGAAGTCGTTTTTGCACTTTGAGTTTTAACTTGATTCATAGCTAACTGTAACGCTTCTTGGTAACCTTTCTCGAATTCTTTGATTGAAGAAACACCTTCAAATTCACCAATAACAGAATGATTACAATCTGTAAAAATAACTTTCAACTTGTTTTTAAAAGTGCTTCTAACGTTTTGTAAATCCACTTTCGTGGCTAAACAAGGATTATTTTGTAATTCTAATGGTCTAGAAGTACCGTTATCTTCTACTATAATTTCGTATTTTTTTCTTCTTAAAAATGTTTTTAACCGTGGAGGTAAATTGAAATCATTTTTTTTAAAATCAGGAAATTCCTGTGGGATGATAACATATTTATAGTCGCTAACATCTTGTGCATTAGAAGTAGATAATGTTGCAAGTAATATTAAAGATAAGATACTTTTCATGTGATTTTTATATTTAATCAAATTTATACTTTTATATCATTAATTTCAAAAAATAATTTGTTTAAGAAATGATACGTTTTTTAATAATTTGATTAGTTTAAATTTTGGGTTTAATATCTTATGCTTAGTTTTGTACTTCAGAATTTAAGTTTTTATGAAAAATATACACATGATGCTTGGAGGCTTAATCCTTTTAGGATTTACGGCATGTCAAACTCCAAAAGTTGCTACAGAAAATCAATCGAATACAAAACCTTATCATAATGTACAAGCAGATGGTAAAATTTATTCAGCATTTTATCAGCAACATGCAGCAGAGTATCAAGCATTAAGTCAACAAGCTTTTAATATTGCAAAATTCCGTTTAGATGAAGCTATTGCAAAAAAAGGAGATAAACCACTTGCAATTGTAACAGATATAGATGAAACATTTTTAGATAATTCTTATTACGCTGTAGAAATGGCAAAACAAGGAAAAATGTGGACACAAGAAAGTTGGTCTAATTGGACTGCAAAAGGGGTTGCAACTCCATTAGCAGGTTCATTAGATTTCTTTAATTATGCAGCGAGTAAAGGTGTAAATATTTTTTATGTAACGAATCGTTTTAACGAAGAAAGAGCAGGAACTTTAGCTAATCTAAAAAAATACAATTATCCATTACAAGGAGATGATCATTTAATTTTAAGAAGTAAAGAAAGTAGTAAAGAAAATCGTCGTCAGGATATTGCTAAAAACTTCGATATTGTTTTGCTAATGGGAGATAGTTTAACAGATTTTTCTTCTTTATTTGATAATCATAAATCTGAAAAGGAGAGAGCAGCAGCTGTTGAAACATTGAAAGCTGAATTTGGAAAACGTTTTATTGTTTTACCAAATGTAGGATATGGTGATTGGGAATCTGCAATGTTTAATTATAAATATGATTTAACTCAAGATCAAAGAGATTCTATTATTTACAATGCGGCGAAAGATATGCCATCTAAATAAAAAAATATAGCCTTGAATTTGTAGTTCAAGGCTTTTTTTATAATTATAATTCTCGCGTTAGGGTTTGAAGTGGAAATCCTTTTTCTTCAGAAAAAGATTGCAACGAAAAGCCCGACCTGAAAGGAAACGCCCCAAAAAAACAATTGATTAATCTATAATTCTGAATTGTTTCATTAAAAATATAGCATTCATCATTTTTGTGGTTCCTTTTCTTAATTTATAATCAGAATAATAGTTGTTGTCTTTGTTTTTTAGTTCAAATGAATAGTTGATAATATTTTCTGGAAATTCCTCTTCCATTTTAGTCAATTCTAAATCGTGTGTAGCTATAAAACCAATTAATTTCGTTGGATTTTTTATCAATTTTTCTAAAAATTTCTGAGAACCAATTAATTTATCTTCAGAATTTGTCCCTTTTAAAATTTCATCGAGAATTATGTATTGTGGTTTATTATCTTCCAATCTATCAATAAGAATTTTTAGTTTATTAATCTCATTTTTAAAATAAGAATCGCCAGAAGAAAGGTTATCTACAGTACGAATACTTGTAAATAAATCCATCGGATAAAATGACATTTTTTCGACACTTACCTTTGCACCATTCATAGCAAGAACAAGATTGCAACCAACAGTTCGTAGAAAAGTACTTTTACCAGCCATGTTTGCCCCTGTAATAATTGCGATATTGTTTGGTCTATTATTTTCAAAACTATTTTTTACAGCTATTTTTTCATCTAATAAAGGATGAAAACCGTTGATAATTGCTAAATGATAAGGATTGTTATTGATTTCTGGAAAGGTAAAATGTTCGTTTTTGTCGTTAAAAATCGCAAAAGAAACATAGGCTTCCATCGTTGCTAATTCTTTTAACCAAGGTTGTATAAGATGTACCGTTTTTTGTACTTCATTTTCAAATTGAATAGAATAATACAATCTCCACAAGAAAAAAGTATTTAAAATAAAACCAATAATCGGATAAGTTGAAGCATCAAGAGTTTCTTTGCTAGCCGATATTGTTTTTATAAGTTTTGAAGCTATATGAGGAGAAGTAAATGTTTGTTGAATTTTTAAATTATTCGTTGTTTCAAATTTTTCATTTTCTATATGATTAAAAACTTCATGAAGATTACTTAATTCATCAGCTTTCAAATTTGTATAAGCACTTACTTTAGCCAATTGTTTACCAAATATTTGTCCTATAATGAAACCAATAATTATAGCACCTATAATCCAATAGAAAACAAGTTCTTTTGGAAAACCAAGGCAAGCTAAACCAATAAAAACAAGAATGTTAATTGTACTAATTATTATTGGAATATATTTAATTGATTGGTTATGAAATACACGATTTTCAAACACAAAAAGATTTGCTTGATTCATATTCAATCGTTTTGTAAACGTAAGAAATTTCACAATCCACTCATGTTTTTTACCAATTTCCGAAAATGAATTTTGTCGTTCTATAATCTCATTTTTGTTTAAAAGTAAGTGAGATAGAAATGTTTTTAGTTGAGAATTTCCTATTCTTGTTTGTGTTTTATTGATTCTATCAAATAATGAGTTTCCTTCTAAAATATCAAGATCTTTGTTATAAACATTATTGTATTTACTGTTGTCATCTGTATATAAATCTGTTGTTGTATCTGCTTTTATTTCTTTTATAATTTCTAACGCTTGTTCTATATAATTTAAATCGGAACTTAGTTTAGATGCTTTTACAACCAAACCAATAAATACTATAAAAGTAATAATTGAAGTGTATAAAGTTATCTCATTACTAGTCAGTACATAATAAGAAAATAATAATACTGTAATTACAAAGGAAAAAAGTCGGAA
>DJDD01000059.1:357-910 GCA_002430925.1 Flavobacteriales bacterium UBA5933 | reverse complement strand
AGGAAAAAAGTCGGAAATTACTTATTTTGCCTTTTTTAGTTTTTAAAATAGAATATTCTTTTGTTAAATTTTCTTCGATAGAAAAATAATGATTCATTGTTTTTTATAAAAAATTCAATGTAAATGTAATCAACTAATCATAGAAATTCTAACGCTATAAAAATTATTTGTTTAAGATTGTATTAAATTGGATAATGTAAAAAAATATTCAAAATTTTATTTTTTATTCAAAACTAGAGTATAAACATAACGAATAGGTTATTTATTCTAATAAAATTATATTTTTTAGATAATAATAGATTAATATTCAAAAAAATATTTATACTTTAGAAAAAAATTAATTAAATATGAAGTTTGATGCGATTGATAGGCAATTGTTAATGTATTTACAAGAAAATAGTAAAATAACGTATAAAGAATTATCAGACAAGTTGAGTTTATCTTCAACAGCAATTCATGAAAGAATAAAAAAATTAGAAAAATCAGGAATCATATCAAAATATGTTGCTTTAGTTAATAGAAGAATTATCAACAAAGACCTTTTGGTATTTAG
>DJDD01000059.1:0-289 GCA_002430925.1 Flavobacteriales bacterium UBA5933 | reverse complement strand
CACATCAAATTACAGCAGCATTCCACAGAAAATATTCAATTTTTTGAAAAAGAAATACAAAACTTGAAAGAAGTACAATCATGTTTTCACGTAAGTGGAGATTATGATTATATTGTAAAAATGGCTTTTGAAAGTATGGATGAATACAGAGATTTTATGATTAACAAGTTAACTAAAATTAATGTAATCGGTAATTCGCATAGTATTTTCGTAATTGGAGATGTAAAAGACGATACAGCTTATCAATTAATTTAAAAATAATAAAAATAATAAAAAAAGTGAAAAATAT
>DJDD01000039.1:7068-23203 GCA_002430925.1 Flavobacteriales bacterium UBA5933 | reverse complement strand
TTAATATCCAATAATAAATGGATTGGTAAATATATTTTTTATTATGATGTATTTAGAAATCAAGAGCACCATACTTTTGATTTGATATTGGATGTAGGTTTAGATTTTAATGTAAAAATGAATTTTGATATAGATGATATAAAAAGTGATACAGTTGTTAAAGGTTTTATTGAGGATAATAAATTTATTATAAGATATGTAGAATTTGATCAAGACCAAGAATATATTCTTAAGCAAGATAAAGATGGAGGGTATTTAATTTCTGGTAAATCAATTTATATATTAAATCCACCAAATGATGAATTTGATATTAGAAAAGAATCTAAATAATTAAAAGACCATTGTTATATATAAAACTTGTAGTAATCCAAGAAATCAATGTTTATCACAAATCTTTATAGCCAATAAAAACAAATTTGTAAACTTGTTTTGCGTTAGGGATTGTCGTGGAAATCCTTTTTTGATTGTGTTCATTTCGAGAGCCTCAATGCCCAATTAGAAAAGATTGTAACAGAAAGCCCGCTCGAACGCCCAAATAAATTTTTCGGAGTGATTGTATTATATAAAGAGAAAGGAGCTAGTGATAATAATCGATTATATTTTGATAAATCAGATTATTCATTAAAAGGAAAAACAGTTTATAATTGATTTTGAAGTATATTTTTACATAATAAATTTAGTTTTAATAAAATTATGTTTTAGTAGTTATTGTTGAAACTATTTTGCAATGATCACATTTATAATCATAAAAATTATTTGATTTTTTTTCTAATGACCATTTTTTATTACAACTTGGGCAATCACTAGATATTTTATTATAATTATATAGATAGTAATATGTAGGAATAGATGTTATTTTTTCAATCTTTTTACAAATTCCTAATCCTTGTTTTGATAACTGAGAGTCTGTTTTCTGCATTTGATTTATAGACCAACGTTCTCCAACTTCACAATTCATCTGTAAATTATCACAAGATTTATAATTTGTTTCCCAACTTAAAATTGGAATATAGCCATAATCTTCATAAATAGGAATGTGGTATAATGGAATTGATTTATAACAATTTCCACATCTTAAAGGAGATTCTATGGTCAAATAATCTGTATATAGAATATAAAAATCTCTTTTCTTACATGAGCAAGGAGTGCTATAATTTTTATAAGATTTACCAGCAATTTTAAATTTTAATGAAGAATTACATAAATTTTGAATTTTTTCAATTTGATTATTTATATAAATATTATTGTAGATAATATCTAAAGATTTTTTTTCAAGAGTATATGGTAAACAGTAAATTTTATTATTCTCTATATATTGTGACTCAATATTACCCTGTGTTTGTCCATTTCCTCGATAAAAAGACATAAGTAAACCAAATTCATCAATAATTTCATTTACATTTATTATAGATTTTACTTCAATAGATATTTCATGGATATACATAATGTTAGTTTAAAAAGTAATGTGAAGCTAATATAATTCCATATATCCAAAAGTTATATAGAATTGTATATACAAATGCATAAAAAACACTCAATATTAAATTATTATGAGTTTTAGTAGAGTTTTTAAAAACTAATCTTATGGCTCGAAAGAAAATCCAGTATAACATAGCTGCAAATATTAAAATCATTATCCATAATACAGCTCCTAAAAAAGTTATTAAAAAAATTAATACTACAGAAATAATAAACCATAAAATAAGTCCTAAAATAAGTCCACCAATACCTTCTCCTACATCAGGTATATGATTGGATGATAGATCTATTCCAGAAATATCAGGTATGTTATTCTTGTTTATTTTATCTGTTATTTTACCTAGATTATCTTTTAATTTTGTACCATTGTAGAGATTGATACTTAAGAATAAAAAAAAGGATATTGAAAGTAATGAAGTAGAAAGTAATGAATTTTCAAATAATGTTCTTTGTTTACCAATTCCTAATAACCAAATTCCTAAAATTGTTAAAATAGTAACTATAATAGAAATAATAAAGATATTTTTTGTAGTTCAGTATTGTTTTGCGCTAGAATATAGTTTGATAGTAAGAATAATAATGTTGTGAAATAAATTTTTTTCATAAGTTAATATTTTTCATTGAATTTATTTAAACTAGTTTTTTGAATAATGTCTAATAATTGTTATTGTATTTAATTCATTTTTTATTACTTATAAATTTGCAATAGTGATTGAAGCGACATCCTTTTTTGATTGGTTATTGCATTTCAATATTCGCTCAATGACCAAATCAAAAAAGATATAGCGAAAAAGCACGCCCCGAAGGGATTGCCCAAAAAATAAATTTAATTTAAAACATGGTTATTAATTATAAATATAATTGATTTATATTTTATTTTTCAATAATATATATCCATTAATTTCCTTATGATTATCTATTTGTATTGAATACCAATAACTGTCTGAAGGTAATGTGAAACCATTTAGTTTACCATCCCAAATAAATTCATCATCAAATTTTTTATCGAGTATTATTTTTCCAAATCGGTCGAATATTTGAATCCTATTATTTTTCAACCCAGGAAGTTTTACTTTCCAAGTATCATTTATTCCATCTCCATTTGGAGTAATAAAATGGGGAATTTTATAAACTAAAAATCTTTTTTCGATGGGCTTACAATTATTTGATGACTTTACATATATTGTATATTCACCCATTTTTAAATGATGAAATATATTTGAAGTTTGCCAATGAATTTTATCCAAAGAAAAAGAATAGGGAGGAGTTCCTTTTGTAACCTCGATAATAATTTTATCATCTTGTTGAATAATTGATTTTATGATAGCTGTTTCAAATTCAGAAACATGAATAGAATGTTTGTAAAAACAACCATTTTTTGATGTTAACTCAACCCAATAATCTCCAGCAGCAACTTCAATACTTGAAGTTGTTTCGTTTGTATTCCATAAATAGTTGCGATAATGATGACCAGCATCTAATTTTATTTTAGATGAAGGACAAATTTGTATATCTTTTAATAATTCGGACTTTTCAGGATTTGTTTTATTGAGTGTTAATTTAGCTATTGATGGACAGTGTTTTGAACGATAAAATCGGATGTAAAATGATTGTGTATCATTAATTTCTTGTTGATTTGAAATTTCATTTTTATTATTTAATGCATCTTCTTTGTTAAAAAAATAACTAACTTCTAAAGATGAGTCATCAGTATAATTAGAAAGATAATCATTTAGATTGATGATTTGGAAATCTTCAAAATTATTATTGCAATAATTAGTTGAATATTCATCAATAAACAGATGTAATTCTTTGTTGAACTTAAAATTAATTTCCTCTATTAAAGGATTACAATCAAGGTTTAAATTTTCAACTCTGATATAAATACTTTTATTTTTTATTACTGTATAGTGATGAGGTAATGTATTCTCATTTCCTAATTTTGCATCCTGTTTATCATTGTAATATTTTACAACAAATAATTCGTTATTAAGTAAAATTTGTTTTGTGATGTCATCTAGATTCACAGTAGTTTCGGTTCCACAAAAATTTGTAGTTAATTGAGATAAATCCAATTGTGGCTCGGGATAAAAATCCAACTTAATTTCTGCAATCTGTTTACAATTACGCTCATTTTTAATTAAAACATAAATAATTTTATCTTTTTTAGATTCATATTTACTACTATTTTTTATTTCGTTGATTCCTCTCTCTGCCTCTTCCTTAGTTTCGTAATATTGTTTTGAAATATATTCTTCTTCTGTCACTTTGGCTCTCGTTAAATCAAATATTCCAATATTATTATCATTACAACTATATATTGTAGTATTTTCTACTTTTATATCTTCTATATTTATTGTTGCTGTAACAAGTTCACAACTCGATTGATCAATATCACAAAATAGATATTGAAATTGATCTTTATCCTTTGAATTTGAAATTCTGGAATACATTATTTTTCCTATTTTAGTATCTATTTTAACTGTACCATATTTTGGTTCAGTAATTATTTTTATGCTTGATATATCAACTGTAAATTCTTTTTTAGAAAATGTTGGAATAATAATAATTTCATTGTTAGAACATTCTTTTATTTCCAACTCAGTTTGAGTTAAACATTCTTCAATGTGAATAATTTCTGAAGAAATAGAGTTGCATGTCGAAATTTTAACTTCAACACTATAATCTCCTTCTTCTGTTGGTATATAAGTATTTTGTGTAGCTCCATTTATAGGAAATCCATTCAAAAACCATTGGTAGCTTTCGAAAATAGTTGGAGTTACTATTAATGTTGTATTTGGGTAACAACCTTCTTTTACAATTTTAGGTTTAGTAGGCAAACCTGCAAAAAATCCACCGTATCCGGCAGCATCAATTCCCGCAGTTATTCCAGCCATAACAGATTTATCAGATAGAATGGTAACATTCCCTTTTTGATTTGGAATTCCATAAGTTACCCAATTTTCATTTCCTGTGACAGGATAAGGACCATTAATGTGATTTGGAAGTTGACCATTTACAGTTAAGTTGGCATTTTTTTCTGTGATGATGTTTAATTTGGTTGGAATATCATCTGTTCCTAATGGACTATTTTGATGATAAATTTTATTTTGGTTGATTAGTCCAATTTCATCAATTGATTTTGGTAAAAAACAACTGATTGGAGGAACAAAATTCATTCCTCCACTTGCAACAGGACTTGTAGAACTACCAGCAAGCAATTGATAAACATATACATTTTCGCTTGTTTTTATGTACATATTATAATGCTCATTTCCTTGATTGATATAATTATCATCTGGAATAACAAAATATTCTCCTTCATTTAAATTGATAATTGAATTTGAATGATGATTAAGAAAAACAGATGTATTGTTTTTAGTAGCAACAATAATAGCTCCTTCAATTTTTTTACCAATATTTCCATTTCCTTTTACGAGGATAAATTCTTTTCCTAAATGCTCAATAGGTACATTTTGATCCATTAAAATATCAGAAGTTGTTCTGTAATCACCAGCATATTGCCCATTAAAATTCCCGTTGGTTACAGAAATCGGATGATTTGAAGTAATTTTAGCTCCAATAAAATGACCATTTTTATTTTTAGGATTTCCTTTTCCTTCAATTATATAAGATTCACCTTTATTGAGCTTGAAATGAAATTCTTTTCGATATATTCCGTCAGAAAAATCTACTTCAGGATTAAAATTTGTAATGTTTACAGTTGTGTTATCTTCTGTAGCCAAAATACTTGTTGTAAAATTTAATAAAGTATTGATGGTAGAAATAGGAGCCATAACAGTATAAAATGTAGTACCAATTCCAGCTTTTCCTTTAGAAGTTATAAATTCAGCATGATTGTACGTCGAAAAACGAAGGTTAGCAAAAAAAGCATATTTTCCTTCTACATATAATCCCAATTTTGTTGGTTTAAATAATTTTTTGCTTACATTTTTTTTAGAGTTTGTAGTTATAATTAATTCTCTAGGAATGTCAAATACGCCAGGATTTCCTTTATTTATTTTTACTTTCCCAATTACATTGTTATTGTTATAAATTGTTACTTCAAATGGAGTTGTTTGATTGGTTGAAAGATAAATTTGCTGAACATTTCTATAGTTTCCCACAGCATCAACCATAGGTGCAAACCAATGTTTTGTATCTAATTGAGCAGATATAGGAAATAAACATAAAATGAATAGGAGAGTAAGTAAAAGTTTTTTCATTTAATATTTGATTAGGTAAGTATTTTTTTACTAATCAAATATTTATCCAAAATTTATGTTATTATTTTTTTAAATATTTAAAAATGAATATTTTAATTAATCACAATCTATATGTAATCGATGTTGATTGCATTGAACACATTGAAATAAATAACCAACCAAATGACTATCTTTTGATAAATGATTTTTTATTAATTCAAGATCATAACCACTTTCTTCTATATCATCAATAACCTCATCAATGTAAGGCTCGATCATTTTAGAATCTGCATAACCAATAAATGCACATGGTTCATTACAATGAGTTAACCAAACTTCTTGTTGCCAAGAATTATAACTCGGTGTTTTAGTTGTAACTTCTAATAAGTCTTCTTTTGAAATAGTATTATTTTTTTCTTCGCTTGGATCGGGAGAAATACCTTCTATTCCACAATAATCATTAAATTCTCCATCATATTTTTTAGAAGCACTTCCATCTGCTATACACCACGGGCATATATATTCAGGATCATCAATACTATAAAAAGAACTTTCATATTTTAAATTTCTTTTTTCATTACATACAGAGCATATTCCTTCTACAGATTTAAAAATATCAATTTTATATGCGTTAGGGCTGTATTTAAATTTTGGTAATTCCATTGTTAAACTATTTATAAATTAAAAAAAATTATCTATAACCATAGATTGTAAATGTTTTATTTTCTTCTTCAAAAAAGATGTTTAATTTTTTGAGAATATCTCTAAATTTATTAGTTTCATCAATTAATTTAGGATTAATTAATTGTCCTCTATATTCAGAATAACAAGCTCTAACTTTTATATATTCAATAGAAAAGAATATAGACATACCTTCTTCATAAAAGGGAGACCAATCACCAAACCATCTAGGGTAATCTTCAATTTTTATATTTTCTTCGTTTTCATCTTCTGTAACTAATTTTTCTACATAAGGAGGAGGAAAAGATAGTTTAGTAACCTCACGTTGTAATTCTAACCATTTAGTATCATTCATAATAGAAGACAATCCTTTTTCTAAAATTATTTGATCTATTTTTTTCTTATAGATTAAATATTTAGGATTGTTTTCAATCAAGTATTTATATTTCTCCCTAGCTGTCATATTATAAAAAGAACTTTTTTTCATTTTTATAAATTATATTAAAATAGAAAACAATCATTTTATTAACTAAATAATATTAATTTATTGGAATTCATATCAAAATGAAATAAATTATTCAAAGAAAAATTTTTATTAGATTTATCTTTTTTACGATTCTTTATTTTTTTATTCTTTTTAATTTTAAAAGTAAATGGATCTGTACAAGAATCAACTTCTAAGGATAATTCATTTGCAAGATTATAAGCTAATCCATCAGTTTTTATAAGATGTATATAAGCTAAGTCTACTCCTTCGGAAAAAGGTTTATTAGCTGTTGAATTGTAACCATCAATTTTTATGTAATATAAATTTTCATTTTTTTTACTTCCTTCCCATCTTTCAATTTTTACTTTTTGAATATCAATTTGTTCTTTTGGAGAATCGTCACAACAACCACAATAAGAAATTACTTGAGATTGTTGATCTAATAAATTTTTAGCTTCAATAGCTTGTTGATAATTTAAAACATACCATTGATCAGCATAAGCCTGAAGTGAGATAAACAATAAACTGAATAATAATATTTTTTTCATTTTCTATAGTTTTTGAATTATTTAAACTAAAATAAATCAAAGTTTTTAAATACACAACATAGAGTGTTTTTAAGTGTTAGTAAATGAATTAATTATGGGTTTTTATTTATGTTTTTGGCTATTACTAAAAGTTGATTTATTGTTTTAAAATTTCTTGTAGTTGCATAAATTTTAAAAACTTTTTCTAAATAATTATTAGTTAATTTAGTTTTTCCATAACCATCAGGACAATATAGATAAATAGTTTTGTTTATGATTTTTATTTCTTCGTTTAGTGCTTTTTTATGATTAATTTTTTTTTCATAGAGAATAGTAGGTAAATCATTTAAAAAAGTAAAATGAATGAACTTTTCATCTGAATTATTAGAAAAAGGATTTTTATTTAAAGATTGTTCTAATTCATCTATTGTTAATATAGTAACAGGAACATTAAACCCAAATTTATTGAGAATAATATTGAATATTAATTGTTCAAGACTTTTTGAATTTGTTTCATTTGAGTTAAAAATAATATTTCCAGATTGTATATAAGTTGTAACATTATAATTATAAAAACCAGCTTCTTCAAATGCTTTTTTTAAAGCATCCATTTTTATACTATTTTTTCCACTAACATTTATACCTCGCAATAATGAAATATATGTAATCATAGTATTAGACTTTTATAAAAAATTAAAAACCTTCTTCAAAAAAGAAAAAGGTTCTTAATAGTTATTTTTAATTGATATGATGTTGTTATTGTATATATCATCTAATCCGAATAAATATTTATCATTAATCTTTAGCGTTGGTTGTATGATATTTTTCCCTATTCCTTGATTAATGCATTTAGCTACAAATTCTGTACAATACATTTCAGAATCATCATTTGTATCAAAATTTAAGTCGAATTTAGTACCTTTATTAAGGTAATAATTTGATTTGGATATAATTTGATTTTTTTCCACTTGACTAATATTCATCTTGAAAAAAGAATATGTTTGAATATCTTCTAAAAAAACGTCTATTGATTCTTTCTTAATTCCTCCAACTCCAGTAAATTCGCTTGCTTCAGAATGTATTACGTATGGTATATTTTTTTCTAAAACAATAATTCCTATATGGGAATATATTTTATCTTTTGAAGCATATTTTTTAAAAAAATCAGAAAAATATCCATTACCTAAACGACAAACTAAATCACCACTTTCTAAAAAAAAATATTTATTAATTTTAGCAAGTGATTCTATTTTTTTAGGTTTAAAATCAGAATGAATAAAACTAAATATAAAAATATAGAATAATAAAAATTTTATTTTTTTGATTCCATATTTACTAACCATTTACCATCTATTTTCACTAACTCAATATCTTTTTTTTGTCCATTTGGAGTTTTATATGTAACCCAAGCTTTATTATCTACAATTGAATCTTTAACGCTTTCAAATTTAAAATTAGGATCAACAGGAAGAGCTCCAAATCCACCTGCAAAATCTAATAATTTACCAGTAGATTGTGTTGCATATTTTTTTGCTTCATCAACTTTTCCCTTCGCTAAATTTTCAGTAAAATTTTTTGCTGCACTTTCAGGACCTTTAGAACAAGATATAATGAATGTTGATGCAACAGCTAGAAGTAATAATTTTTTCATTTTTAATATAATTTAAGTTGATTTATAATTCAACTAATTTATATTAAACTTTTTATATATCCAATAATATTGCTTTAAAAACAATACAATATTAGTTTATAGATTGTTTCATTAAAAATAAAAATAATCAAATAGGAAATAAATCATTATTTTCGAAAAAAATAGAAAACAATGATAGAAATATTAAATAAATCAGATTTACAATTTTCTGAAGTTTTACAATACATCGAAGATAATTATAATTATACTGCATCTGCATTTACAAATGGTAATCAAGAAAATGCACAAGATCAAAACCAAGGAAGTGCAAAAGTTTTTGCATTTGCTCAATTAAATAATTTATCACAAGAAGATACATTAAAATTGTTTGCAGAACATTATAAAGCTGTTTTAGAAACTCCTGAAGGAACAGACCATAATAACATAAGACAATTTATTCAAAATGGGTGGAACGGAGTAAAATTTGAAAATACAGTTCTTATCAAAAAATAAAAAAAACCTTACAATTGTAAGGCTTTTTTTATTGTATACTATCAATAGAATTTATCTTTCTAAAGTAAAGTTTTTAATTACTGTTGGACGATCTTTTTCGTTGGCAGCTTTCCAAGAAGTTCTATACATCCATTCTGTCATTTTATAAAGCTTTTTAAAGTTTATGTTTTCTGACTCATCTTGTGGCGTATGGTACTGGTCATGAAGAACGCTTGTAAAAAAGATTGCAGGAATTCCTTCTTTCGCATAAGGAAGATGATCACTACGGAAATAGAAATATTCTGAATGTTTCGGAGAATCCCAATCTTTAAGATAAGTAAACTTCGTACTTTCATTATTAGCATCTTCTGCCATTTTAACTAATTCTTCCGAATTTTTGTGAGGAGCATTTCCTCCTAATAATGCAGCTTCATTTGTATCATTTCTACCAATCATATCACCGTTTAGTACAGCAACTATATTTTCTTTTGGTACAACAGGATGTGCAGCATGCCATCTAGAACCTAAAAGTCCTCTTTCCTCAGCTCCATGAAAAACAAATAAAATACTTCTTTTAGAAGGTTGCGCTTTGTAGGCTCTTGCCATAGCTAGCATTGCAACACAAGTACTTGCATTATCATCAGCACCATTATATATTGTATCATTTTTAACAGGATGTCTTATTCCATCATGATCTTGGTGTCCACTTATCAATACATATTCATTTTTCAATGTAGGGTCAGTACCTTCAATCTTTCCAATAATATTTACAGAAGGATATTTGTAAGACTCTGTAATTAAGTTTAAAGAAATTTTAGGACTATTTTTTACCCAAGCAGCATTTTCTCTTTTTATCCAAAGAACAGGAATATTGTTTGTTATTTTTTCTCTTAAACCTTCACCACCATAAGTTCCTCTAGTCATTTGGTGCCAAACTTCAATCCAGCTTTTTTCTGAAGTTTCATCCGTAATAAATATAATTCCTTTAGCACCAAGTTTCACAGCTGTATCGTAATATTTAGTACGTACAAAACCAGGATAACGTCTTACAAAAAGAGTCATATCTTTCGATATATTTTTATCAGAAGCATTTACAGCCAAAACTTTTCCTTTTAAATCTAGTTTTGCTAAATCTTCAGGTTCAGTATTACCAGCATATACAACATCACAGTCTATTTGCGCATTCACAGGTTCAGCAACCAAAAAGTCTTTCCAAACTTTTAAAGATTGGTTTCCTAATTTTAGGGTACTTTGTGGAATTACCTGATGGCGGTACATATCAAAAAATTGAAAATAAGTTCCATTATCTCCTGCAGGTTTCATTCCAGCTTCTTCCGCTTTATTTGCAAGCCACATAGATACTTTTAGTTCGTCCAAGGTTCCAGCTTCTCTTCCTAGGAATTGATCTGCAGCTAGCTCATACATATCGGTTTTTAAATCTTTTTCTTTAATGGCAGAAACCAAAGGTTTCTTATAGGTCTGCGCATTTGCACCCAACATCATTACACCTAATGCAAGTAATAGATAATGTTTCATTGTTATTTTAATAAATTTTTAATAAGTAAATGTAGCCAGAAAATAACAGTTTAAAAAGTATTAAAAATGTTACTATTTTTAGTATTAAATACAGTTGTTAATCAATTAAAAAACGAATAAAATGGATGTTTTTATTGGTTTTGTATAGATTTATTGAAAATTATTAATGATATAGAATACTTATTTTTTAAATATATCTTTTAGTTTTGGGCAAATCCTTCGGAACACGCTTTTTGTTACAATCTTTTATAAAAACTGAAATAGTTTTTATAAAAGGATTTTCACTTCAATCGTTTTTGCAGAATGAATAATTTATCAAAAGATATTATTCAAATGAATAGTTATATAAAAGTCACTTTCTCTCTGAATTTATTCATAAAATTACATTAAATTGTAAATTAAATTTATACAACACAAAAGAATTTTATAAAGCCAATTCCAAATGAAAAATTCAATCAAAGATGTAAAAATAGAATTCAGAAAAACAATCTATCCAATTCAACCAAGTCTTTATGAGTATTTAGAAAAATACGATCGAATGACAAAAATTGAATTGCTTTATGATGATCTTTTACGTTTCACGGATTTCACAAATATAGAAGATGAAAACGGAAAAGATACCTTATGGTTAAGTGTCTATTATTCTGATCATGAGCAAAAAGAAATTAATGATAGTTTAAAAAAAATTTATACCATTTTACATTCAGATGGAGATCAAGAGTCATTACCTTTTCTTACTGTTGATAGTATAGAATTTTGCACGTTTGGAAATTCTAAACCTTTCCGAATTCGAATTCGAAATATTCTTAATGATAATTATACCAATTATTATATCAAAAAAGCAGATGCTTCTAGAGTGTATGGTTTAGAGTTCGAAGATTTATTATCGATTAACAGAATTAATTATTTAGTTTATAAAGACACACTAATAGAAGAGCATATTTTAGGAATTCCTGGCGATGTTTTTATAGATAAACATTTAGAATATTGTACAGAATTAGGAAAAGCGCAAATAGCAAAAGAGTTTGTAAAGTTTAATGAACGTTGCTTTTTAGGTCTACTTGGCGATATGCGTTCGTATAATTATGTTGTTATTCCAATTCACGATTACAATCAAGTAATTTATAGAATTCGACCAATCGATTTTGACCAACAATGTTATGAAGGTAATATGAAAATTTATCGACCACAATATTTTAAAGAAAATAGAAAAATGGTTGAATTGGTCAACGAAAAATTGAAAAAAAATTCAATAGAACAATATCAACGAGAAACAAGATCTTTATTAACCAAAAGACTGATAAAGGGATTTAAGAATTTCACGGACCTAATAAATGTTATGAAACAAGATAATATCGCACCAAAAGATCATGTTGAACAGTTGAGAAATGGTTTACTAAAATTTACATACGAACAACGTTTCAAAAAATGTAACAATATGGGAGAAGTAATGGAAATGGGACTAAATTTTATGATTAAGAATTATAAAAAAATATAATTTTTTTAATTATTTTTCAATCTTTCCTACTCTTAATAAAATAGGAAAATGTATTGCTTTTGTTATTTCATTTCCCCAAACTTTTTCAATCTCAATTTCTAATTGTTCAACGGGATTATAATTATTTTGTTTTATAAAATGTTTTACCGCAGACCATGTATTTAGATAACCAATTAAATGTTCAAGACTCCATTGTTGAATATTTTCAAACTTAGGAGATTCAATTTCATTAAATGGAAAAGGAATTGTTTTATAATCTTCATCAATGTATTTTCTTTCTTTATCCTAGTATTTACCAATTATATTGACATAGAAATCGGAGATTAAATCATCAATTTCTTTAGAAATTTTTAATCTTCCATAACCGATAACTGCTAGTAAAGCATCTTTTTGAGCTGTTCTTTTGACTTCCGAGTAAAATTCGTCAAAATTGAACCAATGAATAGCTTGTGCCACAACAATTAAATTGAAGAAATTTTCGTTGAAATTTGTTTTTTCTGCAGCTTGTACAGAATAAAAAATAGTATCTTTTTTTGTCGCATTATCTATTTGAAATTGACTAATATCTGTAGCATAAACATTGTTATATGTTTTTGAGAGTATAGATGCAATTTGCCCATTTCCTGTTCCACAATCCCAAGCGTTATTTTTATTTGAAATAATATGATCTAAATAGTTAAATAATTCTTTTGGATAACTTGGTCTATATTTCGCATATTTATCTGATTGTGTTGAAAAATTATCTTTCATAGTTTTATTTTTTTACTTTTTTACTTCCATTTATTTACATGTTCTGTATTAGTAGTAAAGTTAGCAGAAAGAGATTTAATTCTATATTGAAGTAATAGTTTTCTTCCTTCAATTGTTCGCGTATAAATTAATTTACTTGATCCAACAAATGATTCCCATTGATTTTCGAAATATTCTGCGGAGCGTTTATTTTGTCCCAGAATGTTAGGTACAGAATGATAATCTTTTTGTTTTATGAATTTTAAAAAATTATTTTTACGAATAATAATGTATCTAGGATTTTCTATTGGGTTTATAATTTCTTGTAAAGTATTGATGAATGTGGATTTATCGAATGTCGTTCCACCTTCTAAATGGCAAAATATAGCTCCGGAATTATCCACAGAAGTACTAATACTTAAGTGAGGTTTTTCTGTTTTAATAATTTTTTCTTTGATGAGAGATGTTAAAAGAGCATTTGCAATTTGATGAATATCTTTAGAAATATCTCTGTACTTTAAATATAATCTTAAGGTAAAATAAGTTTGTTGTCCATATTTTATAAAACCTATAGAACCAAAAACAGCAAGAACAATATATAATTCTTGAAGATTTTTTATTTTTTTTGCATGTTTTAAGATGAGTTCTAAACTTTCGAATCCAAATCCCAAAAAAAGAGAAATTAAAGTAGCTATAAGGTTTTTAATCGTATGATTAAAATACATTTTTTTTGTAGATTGATAATCTCTTTTTTCCTGGAATGGAATTTTAATTTCTTCGATTAGATTGACGCCTTGTTTTAATGAATCAGCCCAGTTTTGTTTCAGTTTATCTCTTTCTGATGCAAAAGAAAACATTTTTTCATTTATTTTTTCAATATCTATTTTATTAAAAGAATTTTCGGGAATATTTAATCGTCCAATACCATTTTCTATAGAAATTTCTCCTCTGAGTGAAAGACCAACAAAACTTTTGAAACGTCTTTTTAATAATTCTAAATCGTTTCCGCCATCATTTGTTGTAGGATCAATACATACTAAATGCCATATATTTCCTGTTTTTTTCTCGTTTCCATTTTGTGTTCTTATTGCTCTGCCTCTCATTTGATTCGATAAAACAAAAGAACCTACAAAACTGGCTAATATTAAAGTATTAATAGCAGGAGCATCCCAACCTTCACCAAGTAATGATTTTGTTCCAATTAGAATTTCAATTTCTCCTTCTTGAAAAATATCTGTTATAATTTGTACAATATCATGTTTTATTTGCTCTGATTGCTGAATTAAAATATAATTCTTATCATATGCAACATGGTTATAATTAATTTCTTTAATCCCATATTTTTCGGCTGTTTCTTTAAATGAAGGAAATGTATTTTTGGGAATTATAATAAGAGAACCAGTAAGAACACCGATTTTTTTATGTTCTATATTCTCTCGTCTTAGTTTTTCGAAAATAGGAATAACCCCCATTTTATTTAACTCAAGATTATTTTCAGATTCATTGATAAAGTATTCTTTTCGAATATAATCGGAAAGAATAACTAACCTTAAATCTTTACCTAGTTGATTATATTCTAAATCTACAATTTCTTTTATACTATTTAATTTATTGATACTTGAAGTTAAAAGATTTGATATTTTTTTATTATAAAAAAAGTTAATCTTACGATTTTCTATAGCACCATGTATTCTTAATTTATTTTCGATTGTTTTTTTATGTTTATCAAATTCAGAGAAATATTCTTTTTCTTTAAATAAATAAAAATCTAAAAGAATTTCCATCCATTCATAATTTATTTGGGGAATTTCTAATTCCTTATCTCCAACAATATCAAGATGAACTTTAGGAATATCAATATTATTTGAGTGGAGAAAAATAAGACAAGCAGAATAGAAAGATAAATTGGTATATATCCAATCTAAATTTTCTGTAGGATTTTTCCAAAGAGAATGTATTTGTATAGTTACTTCTAATCCCAAAACTGTTTTTCCTGAACCAGGTGGAGCAATAACATGTAAATTTCTATCAGAAAGATGTGTTTGTAATTCATCAAGAACTCGCTGTTGATATTTTCTCCAAGTATATTTAAATTTTATGTTTTTCGGAAATTCTTTCAATTTTTAGATTATCTAAGTTGTTTAAAAGTACATTAATAAATTGTGTTTTTATTATTTTAGTTAAATTAAAATAAGCTCACTTGATTTAAGAAATTTATTTATACTATAGGAAGAAAATGCTTCCCAAATCTTGTAATTAAACTTGCTAATAGTTGTATTAGTAACAGACTGTATACCAAATTTACATTCTTTGTTATAAAAGATACTGTCTACAGGAATACTAAATTGATTTTCATTACAAAAGTAAAGCGTTACTTCCTTTTCCTCTGTTCTATAAAATATTCTTGAAATACCTTTCTCTATAAAAAAAATATTTTTAGATAAACTATCAGGTTCTAAAATAATTTCTTTTTTAGAGAAATTAATGGTAGATATAGTATTTGTTTAATTCTATAATATACTTTTCTTCTAAATGTAATTGTTTTGATATGTATTCTAATAATTTCAAATCTTGATGTATTTCGTTCTAATTTAAAGTTTTTGATTCAATAAAATAAAAATTATTAGTATTTCTGTATTAAAATAGTAATTTTAAGAAAAAATATTATAATGAAATTAATTCGTCCAAAAATAATAGGAACGTTGAAAATTCAGAAAATGATGGCAGGAAATTTGGCAGTTATAAATGATATAAAAAATTCTCCAAATAAAATTATTATTCCTTGTCATTCAATTAAGGATGGAGAAGAAATTATTGATAAAATAAAAAAAGCTAAAGCTGGTGAATTGTTACATTTGTAATAATCTATAT
>DJDD01000039.1:0-6867 GCA_002430925.1 Flavobacteriales bacterium UBA5933 | reverse complement strand
ATAATCTATATTTATTTAAAAATATTATGAATCTTATAGCATTTATATTTTAAGCTATCTAACCAATTATTTTTATATGGTAAATTGTGTGTATGCAAAAATTGATTAGCTTTTACTCTTATTAACCAATTATTATCCCTGCTTAAATATTTTACTTCTTGAATAATTTCAGTATAATTATTTATAGAATCAGAATCTATCCAATCATTAATTACATCGAATACAAGTGATTGACTTTGTATATTTTTTGTTTTTAATTTATTAGATAAAAAATAAATGATTTCGTTATTAGAAGAAATATCATCTGGAATTATAGATTCTAAAAGAGGTAAAAATTTATCAGATTCATTTTCTTCAATTGATAACTCAAAAATTCTTTTAAATTCAGAGATTAAAAACTCATTCCATTCTGCGTAATCTTCAGAAAGTAAATAATAAATAAGCTCAATTGTTTCTAAATCAGAATTTTTTGATTGACAGAAATATTTTAATTCTTCTTTGTTGTTTTTACATAAAGCAAGAATTTCATTTCCTATTTTTTTATCTTTTTTTATATATTCTCTAAATGTAGGTAATTCATTAAAAATATTTTTATGAATTGATGTTTTTTGTTTTTTAAAAGAATAAAGTATAGCTGTCAACTTCTTTTTATTGGTTTTATATTCATCTATTTCTATCTCAATTTTTTGTTTATTATGTTTAAAAGTTAAATAATCACTATTATATTTTATACCATATTTACTAGTATATTTTTCTTTAGATATAATGTTAGGAAAAGTTATTTTACTCCAATTATAAAAAGTATTATTAACGGTTATACCGTCTTTTGTAAAAATAATTTTATTATTAATATTTTTTAAATTAGATATTATTTTATTTATACTTACAACGATTAAGTATGTAGATAAAGCGAATAAAAAAACATATTTTCTATTAAAGTCTTTTATTTCATTATAATTTATTTCAACTGATAGAATATAAGCTCCTATAATAAAGAAAAAAGCATAACTTAAAATTCTTGTGAATAGTTTAATTGTAGAATATTTTACTTCTACATTTTCTGAATTGATGTATTCATCCATCGAATTAATAAAATTTATTCTGTAAAGTTACTTTATTGTAAGGCAATATAATCTCACACTATGATATTTTTCAGAATAAAATAAAAAAGTTAAGTTCTTTAAAAATTGTAATTTGGGAATTGTAAATAAAATTATGTTTTATGCAACATTTAATAAATTTCAAACAACTAATAAATAAATTAAATCCAATTGTACAAGCTCCAATGTTTGGTGTTACAACTCCAGAAATGGTTGCAGCAGCAAATAAAGCGAACTGTTTAGGTTCATTAGCGCTTGGAGATTTGAATGCCGAAAAATCTATCGAAGAAATTCTAAAAACAAAAAAACTTACAAATGATACTTTTGCGGTAAATATATTTGTTCATCAATTACCAAAAATAACAAAAGAATTAGAAGAAAAATATAACCTTTCGAAATCTTTTATAGAACAATTAGCACAAGTAAATCAACTCGATGTAGTTCTACCGAAACTAGAAGAAATAAAAGTAAATAGCTACCAAGAGCAAGTAGATGCAATAATAGATGAAGATTGTAAAATACTAAGTTTCACTTTTGGGAATTTAGATGAAGTAAGTATACAAAAATTAAAAAGTAATGGAACTATTTTAATAGGAACTTGTACTTCTTTAGAAGAAGCATTAACATTAGAAAAAGCAGGAATAGATTGTATCTGTGTACAAGGCTGGGAAGCAGGAGGGCATAGAGGAAGTTTTGTTTCAGAGAATATTCCAGAGATAGGAGGATTATCTTTATTAGCTAAAATTTCTGAACAAGTTAATATTCCTATTATTTATGCTGGTGGAATTTATAATGCGAAAACATTTGTAGCAGTACAAAAATTAGGAGCAAGTGCAGTACAAGTGGGTAGTTTGCTATTGAACTCAAAAGAAAGTGGTCTACATGATTTTGAAAGGGAACGATTGAAACAAGTCAATGAAGATGAAATTATTTTAACAAAAAGTTTCTCTGGTCGATATGCAAGAGGAATAAAAAATATTTTTACATCAACAATAGATAATTCAGACTATATTTTACCTTATCCTTATCAAAATAAATTAACAGCAGCACTTCGTAAAATAGCAAAACAAAATAAAAATGCAGATTTTACCAATATCTGGGTAGGACAATCAATTTCTCATTTTAGTGAAAAGTCAACAGAAGATATTTTATTAGAACTTGTTGAAGATATAAATACAATAAAATAAGTATTTAATTTACATCTATTTATATTAAAGTATTCTACATTTGTTATAGACACAACCTATGACAATAACCTTATGAAAAATGAAATTGATTATGTAAAAATTAAAATTCCATCATCATTTGATTTAGTTGAACAAGCTAAAAAGTATAATATAGACAAAGAAGAATTAAGAGACTTTCACAATTCTAATTGTTCAATTTCAGAATATATTTTTGGAAATGAATTTATCTATTTAGAATATCTTTATTTGTCTAAAGATATTTATTCAAAATGGTTGGACCAGCAATTATTAAACACTAAACTTACTTTACCTTCAGATAAACTAATAACCAAGTATGGTGTCATCATAAATTATTCTCCACAAAATGTAAAGATTCATTTTGAAGTAGACATACTTCGTGATGGAAATGTTGTTGAAATAAATAAGGGTAAATCATATTTGAATGATAAAATACCAGATTTATTAGTAGAACAGCTTGTAGAAAAAGCAAGTAATGTGCTGTATCCATTACAATTGTCTATAAATGAGTTTGGTAGTTTTACTAAAGTATTAAATAAAAAAGATATCTTAATCAAGTGGAAAAATGAAGTTCAGCCAGAATTAGCTTCTTATTATAAAGGAGTTATTGTTGAGGACATGATTAATAAAATGAATCATATATTTTTAAACCTTGATGAGAATAAAAAGAGTTTATATCAGAATCTATTTTTTCAACTTTATTTTTCTCCCATTTATAGAAATTATTTAGAATATAAAAATAAAGGTTATTGCGATATTTATTTTTCTGCGCTTAATGATTTTATTTCTTATAGTATTGATTTTAAGTTGGAAAAAGTTTTTATAAATAATAAAAAAGTCCTTCGAATCAAAGGAAAAGATAAATCAGAAACTGGTCAATTAGATATTGTATATAAATTGAATAAAGAAACCAATGAGATTTTTTCTATTGTTGGAAATTTTTCAACTAAACTAAATAAAATTAATTACGGTATTGATTTTGAAATGTATAGTTTTTAATTCATTAGTTTAAAACTATTATACAACCAACCTAAAATTTAAAAAAATGGAATCAAAGCATATTGTTTGTCAAGGAGCTACTTGTCAGTGTAATTTTGGTAAATTATCTGATATTTTAAAAGTTAAAACACAAAGTAAATATTATATAAATGATAAAGATGCTAAAAATAAATTAGCCGTAACACATAAAGAAATAGGGCAACCTTTCGAAAAAAATATGTTTGGTAATTATTCTAAATTAAATAATAAACCTTGTAAAGTTTCGGTTATAGAATGGTCGGGATATTATAAAAAAATAACGATACAACAAAACCAAGGACATCCTTTGTTAGAAGATAGTAAAGCAACTTGTATTATTGGTGGTAAAGATTGTATTCGTATCACGAATCATGGGCAAGTAGCAGAATTATCTCAGCAAAATTTTAAAAATGCAAACCCAGAAATACTTAATGAGTTATTTCCATTTATTGATTTTCAGAATGATGATGTAATATTAAATATAAAAGATTAATATGATGAATAAAAAATTACATCTTACACTTCTTTCTTACCAAGAAGGTCTTTCAGGAAATGTACTTACGATTCCTAAAAGTTCTTTTTCTGCATCAGAATTTTCTTCTCAAGAAAAAGTAAAAATAGTTGTTACGATAAAGGAATATCAAGACGAAATCAATCAACTGAAAAATAATGGTATTCATTATTCTGATATAGAATTTGCATTACAACAAAAAAAGATTTTTGATAAGTACAAAGATGTACATTGGGTTTGGTCTACAGCTCCAACTACATTTTCTTCTAAATCTTCTTATACTCACAATTCGAGTAAGAGTTTCGGCTTGGATGAGGGAGGTACAAAAACCTTTTATCTTTCTCCATTATTTTTTGGAGGAGGATTGGTCTATATAGAAGCTTTTCACCCAGACGAAAAACCAAATGGAGATACAGGGATTTATATAAAAGCATTGCAAGAACCAACTGTTATTCGAACAGAATGGACAGATTATAATTATAATCCATTGACGAATGATGATACTGTAAAATATGGTTCGGTAGTTTTACTACATATTTATACAAAAGACCTTTATGGACAAAAGATAGAAGTGAAATTATATAACAAAGAAAATCAATCTAAATTACTTAACATTAGTGATAGATGGTCTTTTATAAGAAAAGTGAAAATAATAGAAGCTTCTCCTTTTGAAGTAGGTGAAAAATGTATTTCTGGAGAATTAATTGATGATGAAGTAACGAAAACCTTTGTACAAAAAGTTGTTATAGAAGTAAAGATTGATGATTATTGGGAAACTTTGGTAAGAACTTTTTTAGGAAATACAGATTTAGATCTTTATGTAAAAGTCTACCAGAACGAAGAAAAACTTCCAATAGCTAAAATAGGAACTTTCCCTTTTTTGAAAGTAAGAACTAAAGGAATTGTATACGATGATGACAATGATGCTTCCAAAATAACAAACAACCCAGTTTTGGTTGAAGACCAAGAAAATGAATCTAGTAAAAATCCCGAAGATAAAGTAAATTTTACATTTGGTGTTTTTCTCGATGGAACATTAAATAATATGTATAATGCAGAATTGAGACAGTTTATAGAAGAAAAAAGACAAGAAAAATTAAATCCTTTTTATAATTCTAATCGAAAAAAAGTAGCAAAAACAGGTTTAGCACTTACATATGGAGAAGCCGAAGTAGTATACAAAAAACTTTCAAAAGAAAAAGTCTATAAAAACCCAGAAGAAGGAGAAGCCAGCTACGAGAATGACTTGTCTAATCCTGCACGTCTTTTTAAGAGTTATAAAAATAGTAGGACGAATAAAATTTTTAAAGTTTATACCGAAGGGATAGGTTCACATACAGCACCAGTAGAACAAGGAGCAGACCTAAGAGCCGAAGATTATAAAAAAGATGATACGATACAAGGTCCAGCTTTTGGAATGGGAAACGCAGGAATAAAAGATAAAGTAAGAAAGTCGATAGATGACATTGTGAAATATATTTCTAAAAATTTACAAGATGATGAATATTTAGGAACCATAACGTTTGATGTTTTTGGTTTTAGCCGTGGTGCTGCCGCTGCTTGTCATTTTGTGCATGTGGTAAAACATTCGTCTTACTTGCCAAAAACCATGGATTCTAAATTAGGACGCTATGTAGAAGATGCATTTGGTCACGAAATCGGTATAAAGTATGGGAAACAACTAATGCCAGAGTATGGTTACCTAGGCATGCTATTACAAGAAATGGATTTATTGAATATACATACCAAAGTAAATGTTCGGTTTGTAGGAATTTATGATACAGTACCTCACCATGGCTTATTTCAGGACAATGACATAGAAGATTTAGGGTTAAAAAATGTAAACAAAGCAAACTATGTGGTACACATGGTAGCAGATGATGAACATAGAATGAATTTTAGTTTAGTAAAAATTTCTTCAGTAAACAAAACATCGCCCGATAGTGGTATTAAAGGAGGTTTAGAAATATCTTACCCAGGTGTACATTCGGATGTTGGTGGGTCCTATGTAGAAGGTTGGGGCAATAATCCAACTCGTATAGATGATAATCTAGGTGGAGAGCAAATAAGTTTAGAACCTCTCCGTCGAGAATTGATTCACCAAGGATGGTTCAAAAAAGAACAAATTTTTATAAAAGGAAATAAATTAGAGGGAAAACGTCCTCATCTTAGTAACCAATACAGTTATATTCCACTACACATTATGGGAGAAATTATTATAAAAAAATCATCCGATTTTGATTTTACTAATTTATTGATAGATTATGCTTTTTATGAGAACTCTGAGGTTAATAAAATAGTAGGCAATGTAAGGTTTATGGAAAAAGTGAAAACGATATTACGCAAACAAACCTTTGAAGGAGGGGCTCCGCTGAAGTTCAAAGAATACGAAGTGTATGAGTTACCTTTTACAGGAACAGATAAGAATAATGCAGTACAAATGGAGCAGTGGAAAAACCAACAGAAAAAAGGACAAGAAGAATTGAATGCCAAAATAGACAAAGAAAACAAAATAATAAAAGACTTGCGAAACCACTATTTGCATTGGAATTCTACGTTTTCTTTTTCCACAAGAGATAACCCTAATATTCTAAGTAGAATCCCGTATAATGATCCTAAACTAAGTGATAGAAAAAGAAATACACGTTAATGAAATTATTATTCAATCTGCTATGTGGCATAATTTTGTTACAAGCATGCAAATCCCCAGAGCCTATGGAACAAGATAAATTTAGATATGCAGTTACATTTTCAGCTTTAGAAGATTACCCTGCCGAAGTATATTATGGTTATTTTACCGATAGCCTCGGGAAACGGGTAGCAGGTGTCCCCAAAGCAGGAAAAGAGTCTGGAGGATGGCAATTTGATGGAGCAGAAGCAGGACAAGGAGGTAGTACAATCCCTTCTCACTTTCATTTGGTTTATGTTGCCTATGGCGAAAAGAAATTCTACGAAGTAGAGGGCGACTTACCTAGTGAAAAGATTTTAGCTTTATTCCGAGAAGGATATGATATTTTAGATAGAGCTAAAAAAG
>DJDD01000146.1:792-19169 GCA_002430925.1 Flavobacteriales bacterium UBA5933 | reverse complement strand
TTCAATATTGTTACCACTCGATGAAGTATAAACTTCTGTTACTTTAGAAGGATAAGTATTACTATTATATTCATAAGTATATAAAGTAACATCTGATACATTAGAATTATATAAACTTTCTCTCTTTATAGGATTATTTTTCGAAGAATATAAATCTTCATTAAAAGATATAAGTTTGTAGCCTATAATATTCTGAAGTGGATTATTTTTATCATCATAAGTTATAATATTCTCATTACTATTACTACCACTATATATAGTTTTAACTATATTACCATTTACACGAAAGTATTCTTGACTATATATAGCATTACTATTATCATAAGTAATTGTTTCCTTTAGATGATTATCATCTATCCATTCAAATTTAGATGTTGCTACATATTTTTTATCACCTGCAGGATTACCTCTATCCCATTCTGTTGTCACTAATGTTGATACTTTTCCATTTTGATAAGTATATTCTCTTACCATATCTTCATCTCCATTTTTATCATATTCAGAAATTTTAGTAATTAAATCTCCTGTATATTGATAAACAGATTTCGTAGAATAATTTTCTATACCAGAATAAGTAATATTAATTTCCTTTATTTTATTTCCATCATAAGAAATTGTCGAAATAGAACTATAATCTCCTTTAGGTGTTGTGTAAACAGTTTTTACTGGTAAAATAGAATTTTCAGTTTCAGTATTATTGTTTGTATCTCCACTGTTGTCATCATTAGAACAACTAAATAATGTTCCTACTATAAAAGTAAATAGTAAAATTTTTTTCATAATAAATTGGTTATATACAACAAAAATAAATAAATAATTTAATTTATCTTTGTTACAATGAGAGATAAATTTCTTTTTAATGTATTAATTATTATAGCTTTTATACTTTTTATACTAAGTCTTAGTATAGGAAAAGTCTCTATTTCATTTCAAGAAATTTATGAAGTATTTTCAGGAAAATCTGATGAAGTAACAACTAATCTAATTCTTAATTTCCGTCTTCCAAAATCAATAACAACTGTTTTAGTAGGAATATCTTTACCTATTTCTGGTTTTTTAATGCAAGAATTATTTAAAAATCCTTTGGCTGAACCTTCTGTTCTTGGAATAAGTGCTATGTCAAGTTTAGGAGTTGCTGTAGTAATTTTTTTATTTGCCACAATTGGACTTAATGAATATTTAAACAATCCTTGGTTAATAATTATTGCTTCATTTTTAGGTTCTATAACTGCATTATTTCTTGTAATTACACTATCTATAAAAATAAACTCTTCTTCATCTTTAATTATAATAGGTTTTATGATTAGTGGAATTGCTGGTGCTATAATTGGAATTATGCAATATTTTGCTCCATCAGATAGAATAAAATCTTATTTAGTTTGGGGATATGGCTCTCTTAGTGGTTTATCTTGGACTCAAATCATCATTTTTGCTGGTATTGTTCTTGTTGGAATTATACTTTCTCTTTATACATTAAAAGGAATTACCGCACTACTATTAGGCGAAAAATATGCCTTATCATTAGGAATCAATACAAAACAATTACGTTTATTAATTTTATTCGCAACAGCTTTACTAACATCAGCTGCAACTGCATTTACAGGGCCAATTAGTTTTATAGGATTAATCATTCCTCATATTTGTCGTTCGTTATTAAAAACTGGAAATATGAAAAAATTATATGGATGGATTTTTATTTCCGGTATATGTTGTATGCTTTTATTTTCTATACTTACAGAAATTTTTCCTTTTGGTGTTTTACCAATTAATATTATAACTGCATTATTTGGAGCTCCTATCGTAATTAGTATTTTACTGAATAATAAAAATGAAATACGATGAAAAATACTATTTTACAATTAAAAAATATAGCTGTTGGTTATGGAAATAAAAAAATAATATCTTCTATTAATACTTGTATTTCTGAAAATGAATTTATTGCAATTCTTGGTAAAAATGGAGCTGGTAAATCAACATTAATCAATACGATACTTGGTTATCAAAATGAATTAGAAGGTGATATTTTTCTTCATCAACAATCATTAAAAAAATTATCAAAAAAAGAAATTGCTCAAAATATTGCTATCGTTTTACCTCGATTAAATAATGTCCCTAAAATAAAAGTAAGTGAGTTAATTGAAATAGGTTTGATTGGACAACAAACGGAATTTAATAAAAAGGAAAAAGAAGATTTTATTACTCATATTCTTGATTTAGTTGGTATACAACACCTAAAAAATAATTATGCTACAGAAATTAGTGAAGGACAATTACAACTTGTGATGATTGCAAGAGCATTAGCACAAAATACCAAATTAATTATTTTAGATGAGCCAACTTCTAATCTTGATATTGCAAATCAATACAAAATTTTTAACCTTTTACATGAATTAAAATCAAAAACAAATCAATCCTTTTTAATGATTTCTCATGAAGCTAGTTTAGCTTTGAACTATGCTGATAAAATTTGGTGGATAGAAAATGGATTACTTTTCGAGGATATTCCAGAACAAATTGCCTATGAAAAGCAAATTATCCCAAAATTATCTGATCAAAATTTAATGTTCAATTCTGATGAAAATCGTTACAGTACTTCTACAAATAACACATTATCTATCAATGTAAAAGGCAATTCAGAATTAGCTTATTGGGTTAAAAATGGTTTTGTAAGAAATGGTTTTATTATTAAAAATAATTCTAAAATAACTATTGAAATCACAGAAAATAATATCATCTTTGGGGAGAAAATTTTTGTTAACATTCAAGAAATTATAACATTTATACAACAACAGTATGAAAAATATAATCATAACGGGAGCTAGTAGAGGGATAGGATACGAATTAGCAAAACAACATTTAGAATTAGGAAATCGTGTATTAACTATTTCTAGAAATACAGAAAAACTGGAAAAATTAAATAAGTTTTCTAAAGAAAATAACCATCAGTTTTTAGGATTAGATTTAACCGATTATAATCAAATTAATAATATACTAGAAGAAATAAAAGATTGGGAAACAATTGATATTTTATATAATAATGCTGGATTATGTATTAATAAACCATTTGAAAAAATTACTGAAGAAGATTTAACTTCATCATGGAAAATTAATTTTATGGCACCATATCGATTAATTCAACTTTTATTACCAAAATTTAAAACTTCATCTCATGTCGTAAATATATCTACAATGGGAGCTGTACAAGGATCGGTAAAATTCCCAGGATTATCTGTATATTCTTCATCAAAATCTGCTACAGTTAATTTAACTGAATTGTTAGCTGAAGAATTAAAAGATAATGGACCAAGAATAAATGCAGTTGCTTTAGGAGCTGTACAAACAGAGATGCTAGAAGAAGCATTCCCTGGTTATATAGCACCTACACAACCATGTGAAATGGCTGAATATTTAGTAGAATTTGGATTAAATGGTTGGAAATATTTTAATGGAAAAATTCAACAAGCTTCCATATCTACTCCTTAATTTTATAAAATTTAATCATAAAAAAAAATCCGATCGAATAATTCGACCGGATTTTTTATTTCTTCTAAAAAGTATTTTTTAGTAAGCAGCGTCTTTAATACGAGCTTTTTTACCACGTAATGCTCTGAAGTAGAAGATACGAGCTCTACGAACTTTACCTTTCTTGTTCACTTCAATTTTTTGTAATGCTGGCATGTTTACTGGGAAGATACGCTCTACTCCAACATCTCCAGACATTTTACGGATAGTGAAAGTTTCTGTAGTTCCTTGTCCTCTTCTTTGGATAACAACACCTTTAAAGAACTGAACACGAGTTTTTCCACCCTCTGTAATTTCTTGGTAAACTGTAATAGTATCACCAGCAGAAAAAGCTGGGAATTCTTTTTTAGCTACGTATTTTTCTTGTACGTATTTTACTAAATTTTCCATTTTTAATAATTTCAATTTATTTGTAATTGAGCAACTTACACGTCTATCGTCAGAGGTTGAACAATGTGGGTGCAAAATTAATCAAAAATATTTAGTTTACAAATCTTTAAAACTTTTTTTATGAATGAATTGATAAAATATTATCTGAAAAATTAATATTTGATAATTCTGCGCAAATAGCTTTTAAAGCAATTAAGCGAGCATCCGTTTTATTATCTGTATCAATTTCTATCCAAGGAGAATATTCTGTTCCTGTTTTTTCGAACATTTTTTCAATATAAGCAGAATAATCATCCCATAATTCTTGTGCTTTTTCATCCAAAGCTCCAAGCTTCCATTGTTTTAGTTCATTATCTTTACGTTTTTGTAAACGTTTTGCTTGCTCTTCTTTAGTAATTGTAAGAAAAATTTTAATTAAAATAATTCCATCATCTTGTAAAAGTTGTTCTACTTCTACAACTTGCTTTAAAAATTTATCATATTGATCTTTCGTACAAAAATCAAAAACTGGTTCTACAACTGCTCTATTGTACCAACTTCTATCAAAAAATACTATTTCTCCAGCGTTAGGTAATTTCTCAAAATAACGTTGAAAATACCATTGTCCTTGTTCCTTTTCTGTTGGTTTCGGTAATGCTTCTACTCTATATTTTTTAGGATTAAGATATTCCGTAACTCTAGCTATTGTTCCTCCTTTACCAGAAGCATCTCTTCCTTCAAAAATAATTAAAACACGCTTATTATTTTTTATTACTTGTAATTGTAATTCAAGTAATTCTTGCTGTAAATCTTTTAATTCTCTCTCGTAAGCTAATTTTTCTTTGAACTTATCTTCTTTTATAACATTATGCTCTACAAGAAAATCTATAATTTCTTTTTTATTATTTATTTTCTCTAAATCACTTAAATTAACTTCTGCCATTTCATTGTTTTTAGGTTAGTTTTCTTCTTCAAAATTTTTAGGTTTTAATAATCGTAAGTTTTTATCATCATAAGGAATCATATTCAAAATATGTTCTATAGATTCAACTCTTGCCTTATATTTTTTATTTGCATCAATTATTTTCCATGGAGCAAGTTCTGTATTTGTTCGTTCGAACATTACATTTTTATACTCAGAATATACATCAAATAATTCTTGTGCTTTTTTATCAACTGAACTATATTTCCATTTTTTGATAGGTGAATTTATAATGTCATTAAAACGTTTTGCTTGTTGTTCTTTTGTGATAGAAAAATAAATCTTTATTAAATAGATTCCTGAATTTATCCACATTCTTTCTATATCATTTACTTCACTCATAAAAAGTTCGTATTGTTCTTCAGTACAAAATCCATTCACTGGTTCAACAACTGCTCTATTGTACCAACTTCTATCAAAAAAAACTATTTCTCCTTCTTGTGGTAATTTACGAACATAACGCTGAAAGTACCATTGCCCGTCCTCAGCTTCATTAGGCTTTGGTAAAGCTACAATTCTATACTCACGTGGATTTAGGTGTTCTACTATTCTACGAATAGCACCACCTTTCCCTGCTGCATCTCTACCTTCAAAAACAATAACCACCTTCTTTTTATTATTAGAAATCCATGCTTGTAATTTTATTAATTCTTCTTGTAATTGCTCTATACGTTTTTCATATTTCATGGTACGCAAAGCTTTTACAAAATTTAATTGTCCATTATCTGATTGTAAAAGACTTATAAGACCTTTTTTTGTCTCAAGCAATTTTATGTCTTTTTTCTTTAATTCCATTTCAAATAATTTTAATAATTAATTTCTTTTACCATTCGATAATAACGTTGAATTATATTTGGATCAACCATTAAATCTATATCAGAGTCCATTTTACCATCATAATTAAATAAAGATAGTAAATAACGAATTGATTCTAATCGAGCTGAATTTTTGTTATTTGCATTTACAACAATCCAAGGAGAAAAAGAATTATGTGTACGAGTAAACATTTGATTAATATAATAAGAAAATTCATCCCATAATTCTTGACCTTTAGCATCAACAGGACTATATTTCCATTTTTTTAAAGGATTGTTTAATCTTGACTCAAATCTTCTTTGTTGTTCTTCTTTTGATACAGAAAACCATAATTTTATAATATGTGTACCAGATTCATACAACATATGTTCAAATTCTGCAACTTGTACCATAAATTGTTCATATTGCTGATCTGTACAAAACCCCATTACTGGTTCTACAACAGCTCTGTTATACCAACTTCTATCAAAAAACACTATTTCTCCTGCATTAGGTAACTCCTTTATATAACGATTGAAATACCATTGATTTTTTTCAACCTCCGTCGGTTTATTTAAAGCAACAACTCGCATTGTTCTGGGGTTAAGATGTTGACGGAAACGACGAATTGTTCCTCCTTTTCCAGAAGCATCTCTTCCTTCAAAAATAACTGCAACCTTTTTACCTTGAGTAGATATCCAATTTTGAAGATTAACTAATTGAGATTGTAATTTTAATAACTCTGTTTCGTATTCAAATTTTTCTAAAACATTTTTATAAAAAATATTATTATCCTGATTTTCTAAAAGAAAATTATGAAGTTCTTCTGTCGTAGAAAATTCTGATATATTCTGCTTTTTCATCGTAAATGTTATCCTTTGTAAATTATTCTTGAAGATAAAAAAAATTAAAGACTATTGATTCATAATCTTTATTAAAAAAATATCATTTTCAATAAAAGTTATTATATCGTAAAGAATGTTTAATTTTGTACAAATCATCTATTGATGAAAGTTTTATTTTTCATAACACTTGTATTAACAATAATTCTTCGACCATTGTTACCTGTTATAGCTTATACAATAAACTATGATAGAATTATAAGTGATTTATGCGAAAATAAAGAACAACCTGAATTACTTTGTAATGGTTTTTGTTACATCAAAAATGAGTCTAATAAAGAAAAATCAAATTCATCGAATGATAAATATGAAAAAAACTTTGTTAAGATTTGTGAGGCACTTATAACTTACAATGACAAGCCATTATTAAATTATATTCTAAAATATTTTGAATCAATTAAATTTGAATATTATAAAGTTATTATTTCTAACGAACGAATAACAAAAATTTTTCATCCTCCTAATTGTACTTTTATATTCGTTTAAAATTTCTTTAACTAAGAGTTTAAAAGTAAATAATGACTATAATTTAATACAATAAAAATGAATTCAATAAAATATACTTGTTTAATCCTTTCAATAGGATTAACTATAATTTCATGTAATAAAAAAGAAAATACTCAAAATAATGATTTTGAAGTAAAACATATTTCTCATGAAGAAATGAAAGCTGCGACTAAATTAGATATTGCAGTTGTGAATGATATAGATCCTATTTGTGGAATGAACACTAAAGAACATCTAGGAGATACGGCAACTTACAAAGGAAAAGTTTATGGTTTCTGCTCTACAATGTGCAAAGAAGAATTTTTGAAAGATCCAGAAAAACATATTCATGAATAAGCAATTAGTAACTATTGTTATAATTATTTTAGGTGTTATTGGTAGTGTATTTTGGCTGAAAAATAAGCCTAAAGATAAATTATACACTGTCATGAAAGTTCCTGAATTTTCGATGACAGATCAAAATAATCAAACAATTACGAACAGAGATATGTTGGGAAAGGTTTATGTTGTTGAGTTCTTCTTTACAAGCTGCCCAACAATATGTCCTATTATGAGTAATAATTTGAGAAATGTAGAAGATGAAATTAATAATCCTAATCTTGGTTTTATTTCTGTAACTATTGATCCCAAAAGAGATACTCCAGAAAGGTTATTAGATTATGCAAAAAGGATAGGTGTAAAAAGCGTTAATTGGCATTATCTGACTTCAGACAGAGAAACTATTCAAAATTTAGCAGATCAGTTTAATATTTATGTTGGAAAAGACGAAACTACTGCAGAGGGATTAAATCATAGTGGAAAACTTGCGTTAGTTGATAAGCAAGGAAATATAAGAAGTAGGTACAATGAAGCTGGTGTACCAATTTTATTTTATTCAGGCTTAAATTATAAAGATACAAACGGAAAAACTCCTTCTTTATCTGGAAAATATCATCCTGAAATTGAATATTTAAAAGAAGATATTAAAAAATTATTAGCAGAATAATATTACTAAAATGATTCATCTATAATAAAGCTGTTTTAAAGCTTATATTTACTTTTTGGGCAATTGCTTCGCACCGTGCTTTTCGCTATATCTTTTTAGATTAGTCATTTATTTCTACTTCGCTTAATGACCAATCAAAAAAGGATGCCGCTTCAATCACTATTGCAAATAAAAGACGAATAATTTATGAAATATATTCTAAAAAAATAGTTTAAATAACTTCAATATAATAACATTAAAAACCTCACAGAATAATTAATTCTGTGAGGTTTTTTTTATCATTATTTCTTTCAACAAAATTAAATAATATCATTTTTCATACTAAATATCCTATTGTGATGATATAAAATAAGGTGAATAAATTATAGTATTTTGCTATATTTTATGAGAATAATCTTTAATTCTTTGAGTATAATCCGAAAAAAAAGTCAAAAACTGATTTGATTAGCTAGTAAAAACAATCTTGAAGAAGTTGTTTTTGCTAGATACTTTGAAATAACGACTCACATAATAGTAACATGCAATGTTATTATGAATCCAAAATATTAGTTTAATGATAAATAAAAAGCTCGATACAAAATTGTATCGAGCTTTTTGATGTTTTATAAAAACTTTCTAATTGTATTGACTAGAAAGGGTATTCATAAATTTTTGATTCGTGGAAGTAAGGGTGACCTTTAGCTTCTAAGTTCAATTTAGATAATGCATTCATTACAACAAATGTAAATAAACCTGCAACACCTACTAAAGAACCAATCTCCATGAATCCAAAGTTATGGAATGGACCAACAGCTGCTGGCATGATTTGGTTGTAGAAATCCCAGTAGTGTCCTGCTACGATTACAAATCCCATTACAAAAACGATTTGGTAACGACGTTTCATACTTGATGAAATTAAAATCAAGAACGGAGCTACTAAGTTGATAATCAACATCCAGAAATATAATGGATATTGAGCCATACGTTGTTGGAAGTATTGAACTTCTTCTGGTATGTTAGCGTACCATTGTAACATGAATTGACAGAACCATAAGTATGACCATAATAATGAGAAACCGAACATGAATTTTGTTAAATCATGTAAGTGATTGTCATTGAATAATGGTAAAGATCCTTTTCTTTTTAAGTAAATAGAAATGATTGCCATAATAGAAACAGCTGAAACTAAGTATGAAACCATTCCGTACCACATAAATAATGAAGAGAACCAGTGTGGATCTAAAGACATGATAAAATCCCAAGCAAAAGCTGCAGAACAAATTGCAAAAATTACTAAGTAGATTACCGATTTAGTATATAATTGAGAATATACTTTTAAATCACCGTGAGCTTCATCTAATTTACGTGTAGCATTTTTGATAACGAATACCATTAATGATAATACTACTAAATAGATGATGATACGAATAGTCCAGAATGGAACATTTAACCATAACTGAGCCTTGTTAGCCATGTAAATATCATATTTAGGGCTACTTGGATCAACTAAGTCAGCTTCCATCCAGTGGTATAAATGATTCATGTGAAATGTAGAACCTAAAGCTACGATACCTACAAGAACAGCTCCTACAGGTAAGAAAGTAGCAATACCTTCCATAACACGTGAAACAACCATAGACCAACCAGCGTTAGCAACAAATTGAATACATAAGAAAAACAATGCAGAAGCTGCGATACCAAACGATAAATATGCTGGTACATAAAATGCAGCCCAAGGTCTGTTTTTCAATAAGTTTTCTAAATGATGCATGTGCTCTTCATGATTTGTATTTAAAGATGCATATGAATCTGTAATATAATCACCGAAAAATTGAGTTGGGTGAGCTTCAATTAAACCGTTGATATATTCAGTTGAATTAGCAACATCTTGTTGATGTAAGAAAAATCCTATCCCATAAAGTACAACTCCTATCACAATCATGACAAAAGATGCAGTTCTTAATTTTGGGGAAAATGTATATTGCATAATAATTAACTTATTTTATAATTTATTTAGTTGCTTCTTCACTTGCTTCGTTAGCAGGTTCAGTTGATGCTGCAGGAGCAGCCTCTTTAGAATCCCCACCTTTTAAACTCATTACATATTCAGCAACTCTCCAACGGTCTGCAGGTGTCATTTGAGAGGCATAAGAACCCATCGCATTTTTACCATACATAATTACATGATAAACAGAACCAACTGTTAAATCTCTTTCACTGTAGTTAGGAACTCCAGAGAAAGCTTTTGATTTTACAATAGAACCTTGTCCATCACCAGCGTCACCATGACAAACTGCACAGTTTTGGTGAAATAATAATTTCCCTCTTTCTAAATCTGTAGCTTTATTAGCTGCATTTAAAGGAGCAGAAGTTACTTTTTTTGCTTCAGCATAACCTGCGTTATTATTTTTGAAAGGCCAAGGTAAGATGTCACCATCTGTTCTTGATACTGCACCTTCTACAGATTCTAAAGCAGACATATTATGATTTTTACTAAATACAGGAACTTCAGAGTTTTCCTCATCATGAGGGTAACCAAAAGTTGCTTTTTGGTAAGGATCATATGCTGTTGCATAGTACATATCTGGCATATATACTATACTTGGCTTACGTTTTTTATCAGAACAAGAAGTGATAATAATACTTCCTAGTCCTATAAGTAGTGCTATTTTTTTCATTATGCTTCTTGTACTAAATTGTTAACATTAGATTCTATTAAATCACCTTTTACAGTAACTTCTTCAGCACCAGTTTCTACAAAAACATTTTTGATTTTCTCAACATCAGATGTTCTAATTTCAATTAAGAATTTATCATCTGTTGTACGAGGATCTGGATTTTTTGCTTTTGCACCAGGATACATTTTATTACGCACTAAGTATGTTAATGACATAAAGTGAGCAGCACAAAATACTGTCAACTCGAACATAATAGGAACGAAAGCTGGCATATTTTGTCCCCAAGAGAAAGAAGGTTTACCTCCGATATCTTGAGCCCAGTCATGGTTCATAATAAACCATGTCATTAAAGATGCTAAAGTTGTACCAAATGCACCGTAGAAAAATGCTAGATCAGAAATACGTGTTTTTCTAAGACCTAAAGCTTTATCTAAACCGTGTACAGGGAAAGGTGTATATACTTCATCTATTGTAATACCTTGTTTACGAATAGATTTTACTGCTTTTAATAAATCATCATCGTCTCCGTAAAGACCATAAACGATTTTAGTGTTCGTGATGCTCATCTTCAGTATGATGTTTTTTATAGCTTTCGCCTGATGATTTCAAAATAGTTTTTAATTCAGATTGTGAAATAACTGGGAATGTACGTGCGTACAATAAGTATAACACAGAAAAGAATCCCATAGTACCTAAGAAGATACCTACGTCTACCCATGAAGGCATAAACATTGTCCAGCTTGAAGGTAAATAATCACGAGATAAGTTGATAACGATAATATCAAAACGCTCGAACCACATACCTATGTTAACTACAATCGAGATAACGAATGTCCAAAAGAATGAACGTCTAATTGGTTTGATCCATAATAAACCTGGTACTAAAACATTACATATAATTAATGCCCAGAAAGCCCACCAATAAGGTCCTGTTGCAGCTCCTGGAGAGAAGTATGTAAAATCTTCGAAACGAGATCCTGAATACCAAGCTATCCATAACTCTGTTAAGTATGCTACAGCAACCATACCACCAGTAACAACGATTACGATGTTCATGTATTCGATATGTTTACGTGTAATATAATCTTCGTAATGTAAGATTTTACGCATAACACTTAATAAAGTTTGTACCATTGCGAAACCAGAGAAAATTGCTCCGGCAACGAAATATGGAGGATATACTGTTGAGTGCCATCCTTTAATTACAGATGTAGCAAAGTCAAAAGATACAATTGTATGTACAGAGAATACTAATGGTGTACATAAACCAGCTAATACTAAAGATAACTCTTCAAAACGTTGCCAGTGTTTAGCTCCACCACCCCATCCGAAAGATAAGATACCATAGATCTTCTTAGCAAATGGTTTTGTAGCACGGTCACGTACCATTGCGAAATCAGGAATTAATCCCATCAACCAGAAAACAGTTGATACAGAGAAATAAGTAGAAATCGCGAATACATCCCATAATAATGGTGAGTTAAAGTTAGGCCATAATGATCCAAATTGGTTAGGAATTGGGAATACCCAGTACATTAACCATGGACGACCCATGTGAATTACAGGGAATAACGCTGCCTGTACAACGGCGAAGATAGTCATTGCTTCCGCAGAACGGTTTACTGACATTCTCCATTTTTGACGGAATAATAATAAAACGGCTGAGATAAGTGTACCAGCGTGACCGATACCTACCCACCATACGAAGTTGGTGATATCCCATCCCCAGTTGATCGTTCTATTTAATCCCCATACACCTATACCTGTTCCTACTGTATAAGCAATACAACCTACTCCGACAACGAAAGCTACCATTGCTATACTGAAACAAGTCCACCACAATTTACTTGCTGGCGTCTCAATAGGACGAGCAATATCTTCTGTGATATCGTGGTAGGTCTTATGTCCTAAAATAAGGGGTTCTCTTACCTGAGATTCGTAATGTGACATATTTGTTTACCTTATTAATTCTTTATTAATTTAATTAAGCTTGTTCTTTTCTGTTTCTAACTTTTACTTGGTAGATAACGTTTGGTTTAGTACCAATTTCTTCTAATAAAACGTATGAACGTTTATCTTTAGAAACTTGTCTAACTTGTGATTTATCATCATTGATATCACCAAATTTCATCGCACCTGTTCCACAAGCTGCAGCACAAGCACAAGCATCCATAAATTCATCATCTCTAACAACTCTATTTTCTCTTTTAGCTTTCAAAATAGTTGCTTGAGTAGATTGAATACAGAACGAACATTTCTCAATTACTCCTCGTGTACGAACAACAACATCTGGATTAAGTACCATACGACCTAAATCATTATTCATTTGGAAATCGTATTTATCGTTATTCGCCCAGTTGAACCAGTTGAAACGACGTACTTTATAAGGACAGTTATTTGCACAGTAACGAGTACCAACACAACGGTTATAAGCCATCATGTTTTGACCTTGACGACCATGAGATGTTGCACCTACTGGACACACAGTCTCACAAGGAGCGTGGTTACAGTGTTGACACATCATTGGTTGGAAAATCACATCTGGATTTTCTGCTTGAGGCTTAATTAAACGTTTGTATTGTTGTGGCTCATTATCTGGATCAGATTCTAAAGCTACTTCTTGCGTTAATTTACCTGCAGGATCAGCATAAGTTATATCAGAGTAGTAACGGTCAATTCTTAACCAATACATATCTCTAGACATACGCATTTGCTCTTTACCTACTGTAGGTACATTATTTTCTGCTTGACAAGCAATAACACAAGCTCCACAACCTGTACAAGAGTTCATATCAATTGTTAAATTGAAGTGAGGTCCTGTTGTACGATCAAAACTAGCCCATAAATCTACCTCATTAGAAGGAGAATCTCCTCTCCAAGTTGGTAAGTTTGAACCTGGATTCCATTCTTCTTTATCTTTATTGATAAAATCAGCTAATGAAACTTCTCTAGCAATTTCGTAACGTCCCATTAAAGTAGGTTGTTGTTGCATGTTAGCAAATTCGTGCTTATCAGTACGAGAAGATTTTTCAATCTTAACATTAGTAGCACCAACATTACCATCATATAAAGTAAATGCATTAACACCTACATTATTAGCAACTTTACCAGCTTTAGTACGACCATAACCAAATGCTAAACCTACAGTACCAATTGCTTGACCTGGTTGAATGAATACTGGAACATTTTCTAATGCTACACCATTAACAGTTAAGTTTACAAACTCACCATCAAATTGCATTCTTCCATTATGAACATTGTAGTTATCTTGGATTTGGATACCTAATTTCTCAGCATCGTTAGGATTAACAGTTAAATAGTTATCCCATGAGTTTCTAGAAATTGGATCTGGAAGCTCTTGTAACCAAGGGTTATTAGCTTGTGTACCATCTCCTAAACCAGATTTAGAATAGAATTGAATTTCCCATTCTGTAGCTTTAGCAGAAGCTAATTTTGCTACAGCAGAAGAAACAACTCCTGTATTAGCTGTAAAAGAACCATTTTCTGAAGATTCATTATAACCATTATATAATGCTTTATTGAAATCTACACCTAATTTAGGTAAAATAGCTGCTTCCCAATTTTGTTTAACATAAAGATAAAATGGAGAAACTTTTTGTCTAGTAGCAGAAGTAGCCATAACCATAATTGGGTCATTTGGATCTTCTGTTTCTACAACTTTAGTTTGACCAGTTAACCAAGCGATTAATGAATCTTGAAATTGACGAGAATCAAAAATGCGAGGAATTGTTGGTTGTTGTAATGAGTAAACACCTGTTAATGGGTTGAAATCATTCCAAGACTCTAATGCATGAGTAACTGGAGCAATAACATCCATTACAGAAGCAGTTTCATCTAATTTTTCAACTAAACCAACTTTTAATCCAATATTTTTAAATGCAGCTTCAATCTCTTTTGAGTTTTTAGCGTTATAAATTGGATTTGTTTGGAAGTTTAATAATACACCAACTTGTCCAGCTTTTGCTTCAGCAACAAATTGTTTGAAAGTAGTATCATTTGATTCTTTAAGTAATACAGCTTTTCCTGTAATTGCAGCAGAACCTAAAATTTGGTTAATTGCATAAGAAATTGCGATAGCTTCTTTTGAACCATCAGCCATAACTACAGCTTTAGAACCTTTAGCTTTTAATTCTGCAACAATAGATTTTGCTTCTTTAGATGAAGCAGAACCTCCTGTTAACCCACTATAAACTTCAGCTAATACTTTTTCAGTATCAGTTGGTTTTAAAGGGAAACGAGTATCAGCATTTGCACCAGTTAAAGATAAAACAGATTCTACTTGGATATGACGTAACATGTTTGGACCTGGTTTACGAACAACTCCGTAATCACCTTCCATTCCACCTCCATTAAAATCTCCTAAGAAATCTGCATTAAAAGAAACAACTAATTCAGAATTTTTAAGGTCATAGAAAGGTAACTCTCTTTTTCCATAAACTTCTTGAGCTGCATCTAATGCATTAGAATAAGATACTGCATCATATACTACATGTTGAGTTGTAGGATATTTAGCAGCAAAATCAGCAATCAACTTTTTAGTTGTAGGAGAAGGTAAAGAAGGAGTTAAGATAACTACTTTTTTATTTCCTACAGATGCTAATGCTTTAGAAACACGAGCATCTACTTCTTTCCAAGAAGTTGCTTTAAAATTATCTCCACCATTAGTTAATGGCGTTTTTATTTTATCTGAATCATATAAAGATAATACAGATGCTTGAACTCTTGCATTTGTAGAACCAAAATATTTAGCTCCTTTATTAGCATCAATTCTAATAGGACGACCCTCTCTTGTTCTTACTAAAACATTTGCGTAATCGTATCCATCAAAAACAGTAGATGCATAATAAGTAGGTACACCAGGCATAATGTTTTCTGGTTTAACTACGTAAGGAACAGATTTTACGATTGGAGCTTCACATGCTGCTAATGTAACAGCAGCTGTACTGAACCCTAAAATCTTCAAAAAGTCACGTCGTGAAGTTTGACTATTCTCCATGGCGTTATCATTCCCTAAGAAATTATCTACAGGAATTTCTTCTGCAAATTCATTGGTAGTTAACTTTTCATTTAATGTATTGTCAGTTAACTCCTCAAAACTTTTCCAGTAATTTTTCTTCGAAGCCATTTATACTCCTCTCTTTTTTATATTAATAATGACATTTACCACACTCTAAACCTCCGATAGCCGAAACTGTAATTTTAGTTGCGTCACCGTACTGTTTTTTCAGTTTTTCGTGTAATTCTGCGTAATATTCTTTGTTATACTCGTTGTCCATGTCTACTTCTGTAGTTCTGTGACACTCTATACACCATCCCATTGTGAAATCATTTGCCATTTTAACCTCATTCATTTCATCTACTCGTCCGTGACAAGCGAAACAAACTTGATCTCCTGAACCAATGTTTAATTCTTTCGCATTTGGAATTGTACCTTCTTTGATTGCTTTCTTAATTGCATGCTCTCCAGCTACAACGTGCTGTGCGTGGCTAAAGAATACGAAATCTGGCATATTGTGGATACGAACCCATTCTATAGGTTTTTGTGGTCCATCAAATTTATTAGTTTCCTTATTCCAACCAATCGCTTTGTACATTTTTTGGATTTCTCCTGTGTAGAAAGTTTTAACAGCATCTTCATCAGCAAATTTACCAGAAGTTACTAAATCTTCTTCAAAGTAATCTCCTTTGTACTCTTTAATTGTTTTGTGACAGTTCATACATACGTTTGGTGAAGGTATACCTGATACTTTACCGTATTTTGCAGAACTATGACAATACTGACAATCTATACCTTGAACTCCTGCGTGAACTTTATGAGAGAAATAAATTGGTTGTTGAGGCTCGTAACCTTTATCAACTCCAATACCCATTAATCCCCAGTAGATGTTGTATAAAGCTAAAAATGCTAAAACAGCTATTACTACGCCACCAACTTTCTTGTATTTCTCAAAAGTTTGTGATAAAGAAAAAGCAGCTTTTTCAGTGTCAGCATTTAATTCATTTAAAGCAGTTGCTTTAACTAATGCATTAACGCGAACTAAAATCCACAATAATAATGCAGCTAAAACTACAAATCCAACAGCTATAACACCTGAATTAGCTCCTCCGCCTTGAGCAGCTTGAGCAGCTTTAGCAGCAGCAGCTTCTTTCTTTTTAGCAGCTTTTGCTTCTTCAAATGCTTTTTGACCACCATCTGGATCAGCAGTATAAGCTAAGATGTTATCAATATCACCATCTGATAAACCTGGAAAGGCTAACATTTCTGTGTTATTGTACTCAGCATAAATTTTGTTTGCGTACGCATCTCCTGATTCACGTAAAGCCTTATTGTTCTTGATCCAAGAATGTAACCATTCTTTACCAAGTCCAGCTTCGTCTTTTACACGTTTCTCAATATTACGTAACTCTGGCCCTATTAACTTACCATCAATCTGGTGACAAGTAGTACAGTTGGCTTCGAATAACTCGTAACCTTTCCCTGCATCTTGGGCATTCGCTAAGGAGAACGTCGACATTATAATCGCGCAGCTCCATAAACGTATTCTTTTTAGAAATCTTGCCTTCATTTACTTAAAATAATCTCAGTTCGTTGTTTCTTTTAATTAGTTTTTATTTGAACACTTAACTAAAAGCAAAAATAGGGTCTATACTTAATAAAATCATAAATATTACCTACTGAACTTTGTCATTCTCGTTAATTTAAAATGTTTCTAAATTAAACGTTAAAAAAGTAAAGAGTTTTCATAAAAGAAAATACCTATTATGATTAAAAAATAGAAAAAGTAAATAATTATTAACATATTGCTATAATTAAACTTACATTTGATGTAAGAAAAAAAATAACCACTAAAATAAATAATCAATAATATATTTTTAGAATAGTAAATTGTTAGAAGTATATTTGTAAAAATTAATTCATCTATGAAAAGTTATATCATAATTTTTTTTACAATGTTTTCGATTTCAATTTTTGCACAACAAAAAATAGACACTGTAAAAATTATTAATAATGGAACATTAAACATGGAAATTGATTCTAGTGTATATAACATATTAAAAGCTAGAGAAGATTCTTCTTGTACTTATACTAATGCAAGTAAATCTATTCCAGAAAAAAAGAATAGTAGACCTAATGATCCTTGTTATGGCAATGCTCAAATAAACGGTTACAAAATTCAAATTTATTATTCTAAAAATAGAAATGAAGCTAATAAAGTCAAAGAAGAATTTAGTTCTTCTCATCCTGAACTTTCAGCTCAAGTTACATATTTCACTCCAGACTATAGAGTTCTTGTAGGTGATTACGTTTCCAAAAGCTCTGCTTCTTCTGATATTAGAAGATTAAAATCAAAATATAATAATGCTTTTTCAATACCTTTTAAAGTTCTTTGTAGAAAAGCTAGATAAATAAAACAAAAAAAGATGATTTTAAATTAAATCATCTTTTTTTGTTTTATTTATTTAAACTATTTTCTTTTAATATTGTATTATAATTATTTATTAACCTTTAATTTGCAATAGCGATTGAAGCGACATCCTTTTTTGATTGGAAACATTTTCCACATTCATTTTATATCCAATCTAAAAAGATACAGCGAAAAAGCACGGTGCGAAGCAATTGCCCAAAAAATAAATAT
>DJDD01000146.1:0-668 GCA_002430925.1 Flavobacteriales bacterium UBA5933 | reverse complement strand
AATTGCCCAAAAAATAAATATTTTTTTTCAAGAACGTTTAAATAATTTTACTCGTAAAAAACCATATCTTTAAATGGAATAATAATTTCGTAGCCTTTATTACAAAAATACTCTTTAAAACCTTTTCTTTTTGTAACTAAAACAAAATCACCTCCCCAAGCACCTAAACTTTTTACACAACCATTATAATCAGAAAAGTACAAATCTTTTGCTTTTGGTTGATTCATAAATTTTGAAAGAACATCTTGATATTCATTTAAAATAAATTCAAAATCAAATAAATTATCAGTATTAATGATTTTTTCAACTAAACTCGATAAGTAATTTATCATTTGATAGTCCTTTACTTTATTTTTATAATGATTACCAACAACAGCTTGTGTATCTTGTTTCTTATTTAAGTAAACAAAATATAAATCATCTAAGAAATCCCATTCTACATCAATAGCTTTAACGGATAAGGGATTATTTGTAAATAAAATAGGCTGAGAATTACTTGCACAAGCAATATCATAACCACTTGTATTAAAGGTTAATTTATTTAATTCAAAAGGATTTATATTAACAAATTGACTAATTAAATCTACTAATGTAGAACTACTTCCTAAACCCCATTCCTGAGGATAATCTAACTTTGTTTGACAAGAGTAACTAAATTTTGATAGAAA
>DJDD01000086.1 GCA_002430925.1 Flavobacteriales bacterium UBA5933 | reverse complement strand
ATTGTAGCTATAAAAATTATTTTGAATTGGTTTTTTTTCAAAAAATATGATTAAATTTAAAAATATAAATTCATTTTCAGTTATTTAAATAGTTTGAAGATGTGTGATAAATACTATTAAACTTATGAAATTATTAAAAAAAAGTTTTTGGCTTGGATTAGCAATAATATTCTTTAATAAAAGTTTTTTTCCTAATCAAAATACAGAAGTCATAGATTATATAGCTCTAGCTATAATACTTACAAGTTTATATTTTAGTGATATAATTAGTTTTAAGAATAGGAATAAATAAGAGATTTATATTTTTTTTAAATAATTATAGAATGTAATTGCAGAGCAAAATCCCATTGTTATAAATCTTTTAAAATTTTATATTCTTTTCTAAAAATATATATAAAAGGAATGCTAAAGGCAGTAATTTCTATAATTATAGTTTTTATTGAATAATCAATAGTTGTTTTTAAATAATGATCAATAATAAGAAATGAAGTAAGAATAATAATTTGTTTTGATATTGAAATGATATACTTTTTTTCTTTAAAGAAACTTAAAGAATCTACACTAAAAAATAAAACTAACATAACAGAATAGGTAATTAATGTAGAAAATGCTGCAGCAATGTAACCATAATAAGGAATAAATATAAGGTTGAATAAAATATTGATGGCTAAACATATAAATAGTATTACAATTATTTTTTTTAACTGATTTGCAAATTTTAATTTATTCATATTGAAAGTGATTAAACCATAAATAAAAGCACTAAAAAATACATATGGCATAATTATGTAACCTTTTTGGAAATCTCTCCCTAATAAAAATTCAGATAATTCTTTAGAAAATATAGAGGAAATAAAAGTTATAGGCAAAATAATAATTATGTACGAAAAAATATATTTACTAAGTAAAGTGTTAGATTTTTCAAAATTATTGGCTAATTCATTATTCATTTTTGGATTTATAGTACTAAAAAATACAAAAACTAATGCTGTTATAGTTACTTGGGCAATATCATAGACTTTTGTGTATATACCAACATTTTCAATTGTATCATAGAGTGCTAAAATGTATCGATCACTAGAAACAATTAATAGAATAAAAAGATTAGAAAAAATAATAAAACGCCCAAAATTGAAAAATAATTTCAAGTAATTCTTATTAATTAAACTAATATCTAATTGTTTTATTTTTAAAGTTTTAATGTTATAAATTATGATTGCAATTAAAAATGTGAAATCAATAATTATAGAACTTAAGATTAAAGAAGAAATATCAAAATTGTAATTAAATGCTAAAATTATTAATGTTATAAAACTAAGGATTGTTTGGCTTATCAGTAATAAATTAGAAATTTTAGCTTCTCCTTTAATTCTTAAAATAACAAAATATAAGCCTAATAATTCTTTGAATGTAAAATGGAAAAAGCATAGAATAATAAGCTTTAAAACTAACAATGGTGAATGATAAAATGCAATGAAAAAAGCAGAGCATATTAGCATTAAAATTGTTGATAGTAAAAATAAAAAAACAATATTAGAATAAAATACATTCAATTTTTTTTCATTTTTGAATTGATGAAAAAATCTCCAAATACAACTTACTATCCAAGAATAAGAAGCGGTAGAGAAATAGATGAAAATTGTCATTACTAAACCCAAATAACCATAATCTTCGGTAGAATAATGTCTCGTGAATATCGGAGTTTTTATAACGTTAATTCCCATAGGTATAATTGTTCCTAATAGGTACCAAATAATATCATTATAAAAATTTTTATTTGAAATTTTTAATGAAGTCATTTTTAATAAATAAATGATAAGGAAAAAATATTATCAATAATGTAAATATAGCTGGATAAAAATATGTTAATGTAAAATATTGATTATAGAGATGAAAAGAAATTAATCCTAAAGCAATAAAATAAGAACACTTTTTGTTTATTACACCAATAATAGATATTAACTGAATAAAAAATACACCAAGAACTGCAATTTGCCATATGATAGGTATATTGTACATTTTTTCCATCCATCCATTAGCAATGTAATCTTTATCTAATAAATTTATAATAGCATTTGTTTTTACAGCTTCAGGATCTAACCAAGTAGTATATTGCTTCTTAGGGAAAAAACTATCTTTTATTAAAAATAATAATTTCCATAGACCAGCAATTGTATATGTTAGTAAAATACCGAATTGAAAATATTTTATTTGACAAACAAAAGATCTAATATTATAATTAGATTTAAATACTAAAAATAAAGAAAAAAAATGAGTAAGAATTAGTAAATGACCAGAATGAGAGATTGATCCAAATGACCATTTAAAAGCATTAAGCCATAAAACACAAAATAATAATATAATTCTAGGTAATATAGTACTTTTTTGTATAGACCAAATAGCTGAAGTTATCCCAATAATAGTTATAGAATAGAAGTATAAAAATGATGGGTAAGTAGGTAAAAATATTTTTTGAAAATCTAATAGAGGGATAAAAATATCTTTTTCGGAGAATGATAATCGCTGGTTGTATAAAAAAACAATATGTAAAATCCATAAAATTGTAAAAATTTTAAAAACCTTATCTGAAATTATATAATCTATAAGATATTTATCATCTTCTATATTATTATTTGGATGTACTAATAAATAAAATTTCTGTTTTAAATTCATGATTTTCAGAAGTTATGTTTATAGGGTTATTATATATTTCTTTCATCAAAATAAATTTTTCAGAAATCATATTACTTTGAGATTTTTCTATTCCTATATTATATATAAAATTATTTATATTTTCTTTAGGTAGTTTTTTTTCTATTTTAGTATAAGCTTCGCTTAGTAAAGAATTGTATGCTGTATCATCAATACCTTTATTATCATTAGATAAACGAATGGTATCATTATTTTTTGTAACTTCATACAACCTTAACATAGTAAATGGTGTAGATCCTTTCGCAGGATTTGTAAATAATTGCCACCAAAAAAATGGATAAATTTCATAAGAATGAAATTTTTTATCTTTGATATAGGAAGCAATAATAAAAAATATAAAAACTAGAATAAGGTATTTTGTATATTGATATGGAGGTTTATTTTTCATTTAATAATTTTTCATAAATAGAGAATAATTTATTTTCCATTATTTTCCAATTATAACGTTCATCAACAGCTTTTATTCCATTTTCAGCATAAAAATCAAATAGTTCACGATTTTTTAATAGATAAATAATAGTTTCTGCTAATAATTTTTCATCATTTGGTTCTATGCAAATACCTACATTGTTTTCTTCGACATATTGTTTCATATATCCAAAGTTACTTGTGATAATAGGTAAACCGAAATTCATATATTCAAATAATTTAATTTGAATTATCTCTTCGTGAGCTTTTACATTAAATAATGGATTTAATCCAATTTTTATCTGATTATAATAATTTGAGATTTCTTTATACGGGATAAAATTCTTTAGAATGATATTATTTTCTAAATTGTTAGTTTTAATAAAAGATGTAATTTCATTTTTTAAATCTTTATCGAAAATTTCACCTAATAAAAGTAATTTATAGCTTGGGATTTTTTTTACAATATATTTTGTAGCTTTTACAGCTGTTAGTGTACCTCTTATTTTAGTTAAGCCACCAATATATGCTGCATCAAAAATTTTATCTTCATAAGGTAGAATTTTACGTTCTTTATTTAGATTTGTGAAATTATAAATTATGTCAATATCTACATCAGGTACATTTGAAGAAAATCTTTCGTATAGGCCATCATCAGTTGTTAAAATATAATTATGTAAAGATGCTTTTTTATATTCCCATCGTTGAATATAATCTGCATAGTAGTTTGTAATAAATTTTGGTATTTTGGACTTCTTAAAACGACAATCTTTTAGATTTTTATCTAAAGGTTCGTGTACGTCATAAATAAATTTACATTGAATATTTATTTTTTTTAAATCTTTAATTATTTTATTCACTTTGAAATCATGAATATGAATAATACTAGGATTTATTTTTTTACAAATATCTAATGCATTATGATATTCAGTTTTTATAAATGGGATTTTTTTGAATAAATAATTAAAAATTGTTGTTGGTAAATATTTTTTCCTTTTTATTAGATGATAATAGATTTCTTCTTTTGTTTTTTCATTCCCTTCATCATTCCCTATGCATATATAATAAACTTCATATCCTTTTTTTATTAAAGACATAGCTTCTTTCCAATAAATTCGGTCATCATAAAGAGAATGTTGATCTGCAATTAGACAAACTTTTATTTTATTTTCCATTACAGTCTATTTATAAGTAAAACACTTGATAATAAATTCCATTTTCTTTCGGGTGTATTTGCCCAATGTTGATAATCATTTCCAAAATATTCTTTGATTTCTGGAAAATCTTTTTCTAAATCTATGTTTTTTAACCATTTTTCTGTAGGCATTGAAAAGCCTTTTTTGGACATTTTTAAAATTTTTACTGGTAAAATATTTTTTACATTTTCTCTTAAAAAAGGTTTATTATTATTTTTTGTTAATTGATTATCTAATCTATTATTATTGAAATATTTCTGAACAAATAAATGATCTAAATAGGGAAATCTCATTTCAATTTCAAAATGCATAGCAGAAATATCTGAACGATTTGAATGATGAGAACTTATATAATAATAAAAATCTAAATAAGAAATCTTTTTAAGTAAAGGGAATGAATTAAACTTAGAATTATTTATTTTTATTTGTTTCATAATCATAGAAATAGGATGTTCCCATTCTTTACTATCAAATTGATAAAAAAGTTTTTTAATTTCTTCCCAAGAAGAAATAGTTCTACTTATGAATGGTAATGTTTCTAAGCCATAATTAGTTATTTCTTCATATTTATATCTTTTACTTCCTTTTAATAAATATTTAAAATTTTTAAATAAAAATGGTTTTAAAATATTTAATTTTTTTGCTTGATTATAGTAATTATATCCATAAAATAGTTCATCTAAGCCGAGAGCATTTTGTAGAATAACATATTCATTATCATGAGCTTTTTTTGCTAAAAAATACGCAGGTTCAGGAGAAACATTTGGTTCATCTTCTGCAAGACAATATTTTTTTATAGTTTGAATGTTAACTTCATTATTAATTTCATACTCAATTATTTTAATATTAGCATTTTTAGCATTAATTCTTGCGAATTCTAATTCATTTTGCTCATTAACTTCAGAATTAAATATTGTAATAGCATCAATATCTATATTATTTTGATGAAATTGATAGGCAAGTAAACCAGAATCTAAACCTCCACTTAACATTATAGCTTGCTTTACATCAGAAACTGAAGCTAGTTTTGTAATTTCTTTTATATCATTTAAAAACTCATCTTTTGATATTTTTTTAGAATCTTCATTATATTCTAATTGCCAATAAATTTCTTTTTCAATTTTAAACGTAGAAAAATCTATTGTTATTTTTGTTGCTGGTTCTAAAGAATTAATATGATCATATATTGTATAGGGAGAAAAACTTGTATTCAAATACATGCTGTAAGCTAAATGCTTATAATTTATTTTTTTGTTGACTAATTCTGTCGCAAAAATTCCTTTTATCTCTGATGAGAAAATAAAATTTTCTTTATCTAAAAAATAGTAAAGAGGTTTTATTCCGAATCGATCTCGCCAAATTTTTATTTTATGTTTGGTGTAGTCTATAACAACAATAATAAACATGCCTCTTAAATGCTGTATAAAATCATCTCCTAATTTTAAATATAAATTAAAAATTACTTCTGTATCAGAATCAGAATTGAATTGAATATTTTTTAGATATTTTTCTTTTAATTCTTTAAAATTATATATTTCTCCATTTAATAAAAATGAAGTATTTGTTTTTTTATCATAAAATGGTTGCATCCCATTATTTGATAAATCCAAAATAGATAAACGGTTAAAACCAATCCAATTATTGGAAATTATACTTTTTGAATTGATAAGATTTGATTGAGTTTCCTTGTCAGAAAGTTTGCTTGAAAAAAAATGAAGCTCTTCATTAAAGTAGCTGGTGTGTATTGTATTATTAGGACCTCTATGTTTTATTGACTGTAAAGATTCTATGATTGAAGTATCAGTCAATTTATTTTTAGAGAATATTCCAGAAATTCCACACATTTTAAGTTTTATTTTTATATCGTTTCAGTTCTTTCATTACAAAATAAAGCTGTATTAAATAACCAACCCCAGCAAAGAAAGAATAAAGAGATAACGTTAAAAGTAAATTTTTATTTAATCCTCCAATTAAACAAGTTAAGAAAGTAATTAGAACCAAGTAGATATTAAAATAAAATGCATAATGATTCTTCTTTATAACGACTACAATTTGTTGAATTGGATTTAAAGCAGAACGACATAATATCCAGAATGATAAAATCCATGTCATAATATGCAATCCTTTCCATGCAGGACCAAGTATCCATTCTAAAATAAACACTCCAATAAAATTCATTAATAATAAGAATACACCGATAGCAGTAACATTGTATAATATAACTTTTTTAGATAAATCATACAATTGATGTGCACGATGGTCTATCATTCCAGCAGATTTCTGAAAGAATACCTTTGACATTGAATTTGATAACAATGTTAATGGAACAACTAATACTTTGGCTGCATTTCCGTAAAAACCAACATCTTCTTTTAGGAAGTAAAAAGCAAGCATTATGGTCATTAAATTGTTGGCAATGGCATTTAAAGATTCAGAAGGTAAAGTATATTTTATAATCTCTTTATTTTCTAAAATAGTTCTTTTTGCAAGTCCAAAATCAATAGAAGAAAATCGACCTCTCGTGATTGAAAAATAGTAAACACATGATAAAACAGTTCCGAATATCGTTCCATAAATAAGTCCAGTTTCTTTATAGCCCATATAATAAAATATAGCTTGAAAGAGAACTGAAAATATAGCATTGATGATTAAACCTTGTGATATTTTTTTAAAGAATTTATATTTTGTAAATAACGATGTTTGTACATTATTCCAAGCAGTAAACAATCCAGCTATACAACTAAGAAAAACAATGAAAAGAGAAGTTTTTAGCGTAAATATATTTCCAATGATTGCATAACCTAAGAAAAATATAGCGGTAGAGATTGTACTTACTAAAAGTAATGTAGTAAATAGGTTTCGAATGGCTTTAGAAGATTTAGAGATAACAAAAATATTCTCTAAACGAAAAGTTGTCAAAATAGAAAGAATAGTAATAAAACTAAGAAAAGCATTATAAGTACCCGATGATTCAGGGCCATATAGTCTTGCTAAAGCCAAACCACCACCAACCATTATTACTTGAGCGACAGTATTACCAGCTAATAAGGATAAAACTCCTTTTGCATTCTTTGTTTTAAATTTTTCTAATCTTGTTTTCAATTGACTATTTCTTGCTTAGCAAATCTACATAAAATCCTTAGCTTTGCATTTATGAACACAATAAAACACGTTTTTTTCGATTTAGATAACACGCTTTGGGATTTTAGAAAAAATGCAAAATTAGCTTTAGAAAAATTATATATAAAATACGATGTAGAAAATAAATATGGTTTTACATTTGATCAATTTCATCCTTTTTATCATGAAAGTAATGAAGGTTTATGGGCATTGATTCGTGATAAAAAAATTACAAAAGAAGAGTTAAGAGCACGTCGTTTTAAAGAAGCTTTTGACAATTTAGGAATATATAATGACGAACTTGCTTCTATTTTTGAAGATGAATATATGGATACAATCACAAATTATAACGAGGTTGTAGACGGAGCGATGGAGTTATTAGACTATCTAAAACCAAAATATAAATTACATATTATTACCAATGGATTTATAGAAGTTTCTAAAAGAAAAATTGAAACATCAGATCTTAATGGATATTTTGATACTGTGACTTATGCAGATGAAATTAAAATTTTGAAACCAGATCCTCGTATTTATACTTTAGCAGTTGAAAGAGCAAATGCTAAAGTTGAAGAATCAATTTACATTGGTGATGATTGGATAGCTGATGCTTTAGGAGCAAAAGATTTTGGAATGTATTCTATTTTCTTTGATCGCTTAGATGATAATTTTTCAGAAGAAGGTGTTACTACAATTAAGCATTTAGACGAAGTAAAAAAATATTTGTAATTTTTTTTAAAAATATTTTGAGATTTAAAAATAGTTCATATATTTGCAATCCAAAATAAGAACAAAATTTTTATTTACAACGGCCGAGTGGCGCAACTGAATAGCGCACTTGATTACGGCTCAAGAGGTTACAGGTTTGAATCCTGTCTCGGTCACAACCCAAAAGAATAAAATTTTGGAAACTCTATTAAAACCCGCTATTAGCGGGTTTTTTATTGGACTTTACTTTCCTTTATTGGACAATATTGGACGTAAAAACTTCCCCCGCTACTTCCCCCGTACTTTTTTAGCAAAAAAAACTATAAATCTTTAAAAAATTCTTCCAAAGATTTTTCATGAATTTTTAAAACTTTGATTAGAGTTTTTAAGGTAATATTATGCCCAGATTCTATACGCCAATATTGTACTCTGTTTAATTCATTTTCAAAAGCAAATGTTTCATAACTAGTATAACCTTTTGATATTCTGAGTTCTTTGAGCTTATTAGAAATCTCTTTTATTTTCGAGTCTATAATTTTATCTAAATTTTCCATAGTTAGGAAATTTGGAAAAAATACTGCTTAAAATTTACCGCATATATTAAACAAATTTCTATATTAGCTCAATAAAAATTTGTAAATATATATTATGGCTAATTTTCCTCTAATTGTAGAGAATAAATTAATTCAAGTGGAGATTAATAATCAATATGTTTTATTAGAAGAATATAAGAGAAAAAAAATTAATATTTATTATTGATATTCTTTGGTTGCATTATGCGTATGTAAAAAATAGTGTAGTAATTCTTCTTATCTAAAGGTATTTATAGATTGTAGAGCCTCATTAATCAAGATTTATCTTATTAAAATAATGATAGATATGTTTTTAAATATCTATCAAGTCAAAAATTAACTAATTAGTATTTGTAAAATTAAAAAATGTTATTATATGTACGAAAAATATTATGTTTTATTATTCTTGTTACTTTTATTATTCATTATTGGAATAATAATAATTCCTTCTGTAATAGTTTATAGAATGGCTATTCAAAGAGGACGAAATTCAATAGTATGGGTTATATTTTCTTTATTTTTTTTAAATGCAGTTTTATGTATGATTGCTTTATATTTTCTTGGAGAGACTGATGAAAAGAGAAAAGAAAGGATAATAGAAGAAGAAAACTGGAAAAATAGTGTTAGAAATCCTAAAGACCCCGATATTGAAATGAAAAAATGGTTAGAGAGAAATCCTAGTAAGAATATTAAAGATTATTATTTAAGTGGAGACTATAAAAATATTTGATAGCATGCAAAAATTATATTTTTTAGTTTTAACCGTATGTCTTTTTTGTACTAAAGGAAATGCTCAATTTTTTTCTGGAAAAAAAACTTTTTGCGACCAAGGTTTAAATGCTTGGTATTATAATGTAATTATAGATAATTATAATATAACTTTTAAATCCTATTCTCATCAAAAAAATAGCTATCATAAAAACAAAAATAGACCTAATGAAGTTGTAAAAGGTAAAATAGTTTTTGGTAAAATAGTTATTCCTCTTCCAGAAAATTGTGAAGATTGTGGAGAAGAATATCAAGCAGGTAGATTTAAGTATAGTAATGGATTTTTATATGATGCAAATATTGAAGGAGGATATAATATATATGTGGAATGTAATGAAACTCAAAATTTAGAAAAATACAAGGAGATAGATTTTTTACCAAATCCAAATGAACTCAATTCGATTAAAGATAATACTCATTATAAAACTTTACTATCAATAAAAGATATAAAAAGAGTACTTAAATCATTATATAAATATGATTTTATAGATACTACTAATGGATTTTACACTATATCTGAATATAATAATATTTGTTGTAGTATTTATGTTGAAAAAAAAGATAATTTTAATATTCTGCATTACTACTATAACTGTTTTGATGATTGAATTATCGAGGTTTAAAATTTAACGCATAACAAAATAGGGTTAAGATTCATATAATTAAGCGATTACGAAAGTTTTCGCTTTTTTCATACAAATTTTTTAATTGTTAACAAAGTGTTAAAAATAAGGTTTAGACAAACAAAAATTATGTCTAGCGGGTATTATATAAGAAAGGGAGTAAAGGTTACAACCTGTAAAAATTTAACAAATAAGTAAAAAAATGAAAAATTCATTCTCTGTAAGTACTAAATTAAGAAAAGAAAAAGGCGATGCTAAAGGTAGATATCTGATTAATTATTCAGTATATTTTAATAAAAAAACTTTAAAATTACCTGCTAAAGTAAAATTACCATTATCTGAATGGGATTTTGAAAAAGATTGCCCAAAAGGGGTAGGAAATAGTATATTAAAGAAAAAACTTAAGCAAGGAGAAAATAGATTACATGATATTCTTTTAACAATTGACTTATCTGGGAAACCAATGACCTCAGAATTAATAAAAGAAATGTATGATGGAGATATTTCTAAGAAAGATTTCTTCTATTTTTTTGATGACTTCTGTAAAAAGAAATTTCCAACTTTAAGTGAAGGAACTCAATATCACTATTTATTATTCAGAAAGCAATTGAAAGAATATAAAACAAATATTTGTTTAGAGGAAATAAATATAAGATTTATTGAAGACTTTCTTTACTATTTATCTACTGAGAAAAAAATAGGAAATAGTGGAATAGCTACTAGAAGGAAACATTTTTCTGTAGTATTAAATAAACTTGTAGTAGATAAAATTATCAAGGAAAACCCTTGTAAACATATACCTAAACCGAAGGAAAAATCAAAAACAGTCTTTTTAACTTCTAAAGAAATCGAGAGAATAGAAAAAGCTAATTTAAAATTATTGAATAATACAAAAGGATTAGAGTTAACTCGTAACCTTTTCTTGTTTAGTTGTTATACTGGATTACGATATTCAGATGTAATTAATTTGAAAAAAGAAAATATTATTGATAATAAAAAGATAGTCCTTGAAATGAAGAAAACAAGACGTATAGTTGAAATTCCTTTAAATCACTGGGCATTTAAAATTCTAGCCAATTTTAAAATAGAAGATAAAAAAACTAACGATTTCGTGTTTAATAGTAAAGAAAATGCACCAGTTAATAGAGATTTAAAAACCATTGCTAAAATTGCTAAAATAGATAAGGTATTAACGTTTCACGTAGCAAGACACTCTTTCGGTTCTATGTTAGCTAAAAATGGTGTACAACCCTTTTATATAATGAAATTAATGGGGCATAAGGATATTAGAATGACGGAAAGATATGTTAACTCAGATGAAGAGATTCTAACAAATGTAATGAACAAAGTAAATTTTTAAAATATGAAAATTAAAGAAAAAAGTAGAGGTCGTATATTAAAAAATACTCTTCTAAAATTAATACAAACAGAAAGAAAATTAGAATTTGAAAGAAAAAGAAATATTGAAATAATTAAACTTTCTTCAAAAACAAAAGGAGAAGACGATTTATTGAAAAAAGTAGATATTGAAACAGAATATGGAATTAGTCAAAAAACTATTGATAGAATGAGAGCGAGAGGTTTAAAAACCTCTCAATCTTCTCCTAAATCTACTGTATGGATTGTAAGAAAAGATTTTGAAGAGTTTCTTAAAAAAGACCGCTATGATAGATAATTTTAAAACAATGTTATCTGATTATAACCCCAAAGATAACAGTTCACTATGGCAAGAGGTGGAGGATGAAAAACTTCCTGCACATAAGACTAAATACATTAGAAAATTCTATAATAAAAAATTTAATAAAAATCGATACCCACTAAAATTACATTTAATAGCTAATGAAAAAACGGAGAAGTTATCATTAAATATTTCGGGAAGTATTAAAAAATGGTATTTTCAAGAAAATTCGAGAAGAGACCTTAATGCTGATGAATTTGTAGATTGTATTAAATTATTAGCAGAAGAGTTGAGTATTGATTATGAAACATTATTGAATGGAAAAGTAACTAAATTAGAAGTCGGTCTTACTGTAACATTAAAACCAGAGATGAGAAATATTACTGATTGTTTTGTAAAATATAGAAACGCAAAAAGAATAATAAGAGGAGAAACAAGTTTATACTTTAAATTCGAGAATTATGAGTTAGTATTCTATGATAAGTTTTTAGAAATGCAAAAAAATAAGATTTGGACTGAGAACCATCAAAAAGTATTTGATAGATTTCATTTTCTTCGTTTTGAGATAAGAGTTAATAAAGTTTCAGGAACTAATTTTAAAGGAAATTTTGATACAATTGAAAAACTAATAACAAATTGGAATAAACTTCCTTTAATAATCGAAAATAATATTAAAGCTATAAATTTTGTAGATTTAATCTCTAAAGAAGAAAATGTGGAAATAAATAATTATTCAGATTTTGTAAATCATTTTACGTTTTTAGGAATTAAAGATTATGGAATTCAAGAAAGTATTAACCTTTTTGATAAAGAAATTGAATCAAGTAATAAGACTAAAATGTTGAATAAATTTTTAGATATATACAGAAGTAATATTACTAATGAATCAGACCCAAAAGCAAAATTACTATTAGAAGTAAGAAAGAAATTAAGTCGTTTATATAACAAGAGTAATATTAAGTATAATAATAACGTATTAAATTAAATAAGTATAATATTAAGATTAACTATTTAATGTAAATAGAGAATAATTAAAAGATATTATCTGAATAAATAACAAGGTTAATTAATAAAATATTGAGAGCGGAATTTAAGATAAGTAAGTACTTTGACTAAATTGCCGCTTTCTTATTTTATAAAAACTTATAATCTAAATAATCTTAGATTTATTATTAATAAAACCTTATCTGCTAAACCAATTTTAAGCATTGTTAAACGATTTTAAGATATTAAACGATAAAATTACTTATCGAAAAGAGTTAAGTTGGTTTTAGATACATAAAAATGGTATGAATTTAATAAATACGAACTACAAACTATTCTCCTATTTGATTAATTATCCAATTTATCCAACCAGATATAGTTGATGCTCTTCTAAAATACGTTGTATCTGAATTGATATTATGCAATTTTGAAATTTTCATTATTTCTACGATATCTTTTTTACTTGGCATTTCACCATTTTCAAGAAAGAGTTTTAATGTTTCTTTAAAAACTAAATGAGAAATAATAATACTAAGAAATTCCTTTTGTCTTTCAATCAAATTTGTACTAAATATTTGTTTTCCTTTTTTAGTTAAATAACATCCTATTTGATTATTTAATGGGTCTTTTTTTATTTCTAATAATCCTAAATATTTACCTGCATTTGAGTAATAATCTGTTTGCCTTACATCAAAATCATAGTTTTGAGTTATTTCTTCTTTAGTTATAAATTCTTTTTGTTTAAGAAGTTCGCAAAGATTAATTACTCTTTCAAAACTGTCTGCTTGTGGAAAAGGAATTTCAGGTTCTTTGACTGTTTTAGTTTTTTCTAAAATTTCTTGAATAGTTTCAATATTCAAAGCTCCTTCTTGAACTGCATATTTTTTGTGTTTAACTAAAACAATTGAATTATAGTGGTTTATATTAGTGAAAGCATATTCTCGTAAATGAAAAATACCGTTTGTATAGGTTAGAAATATTGGTCGTACTTGTTTTTCTATTTTACTACTCCAAAGTTTATAAGGGTAATAAAGTTGACGAATAAGAAAATCGTCCGAAATATAATTTTTAGCTTCAATTAGATTTAAAGAACTATCACCTTCGTATCCTCCATCTATTTCTACTTGTGAATTTCCTACATTTACTTTAAATAAACCCTTCGATGAATTAATATCAAATTTAAAGAAAGAAGAGCTCATTCGCCCACTAACTGTTGGTAACAGATTTTCTTCATTTGTAAAATCATGAAGAATTTTTGAAACAAAAGCACAGTTTATAGCTGTTGCTTCACTCGTTATATCTCTATAATCTAAACTTTCTAAAAATGTTGGAAATTCAATAGGGGTAACTTCTATATCATCTGTATTAAAGTCACAAAATGTTTCAAAAGACCCTATTATATAACCTCCTCTTGAAGTGGGGAGGATAGATAGATTATTATCAACGAAAAGTTTTGGAAGTTGAGACTTATGGTCAAATTTAGTCATTAATCTTGCTTCTCTAAATTCATTTATATGAGTTGATGAGATTACTACATGACCATCCTCCAAAATCTTATTTGTTATTTTATATTTTTCAAATACTTTTTCCCAAGCTATATCATTTTTAGATTTGTTACTCATAATTCCTTATTAAGACTTCATCTACTTCTCCTCGTTTTGAACCGTTTGAATTAATTGCTCGATTAGCCTTTACGGTTGTAATATTATAATTATTATACTGTTCAATTATTAAAGGTGCAGAAGAATTAGAAAGTAAAAATTTAATACCTTTTGCATTTAATTGATCACATGTTTCTCTCAACCTAATTTGATCCAAAGCTCCCCAGCCTCCCTGAACATATCCAGTAAAATTTGAACTCTCTGAAATTGGGTGATAAGGAGGATCTAAATAAACGAAAGAACCTTTATTAATTAATTCCAAAGTTTCAGAATAATCTCCACTTCTTAAAATTATATTATTTGAATTAAGATATTTACTTACAGCTTTTAATGTCGGCTCATTTACAATATTTGGATTCTTATACCTCCCAAATGGAGCATTAAATTCTCCTGCATTATTAACTCTATAAAGCCCATTAAAACAAGTTTTATTTAAAAAAATAACCCGTGATGCCCTTTGAATAGAAGTTAAATCATTAAATTCTTCAGTTCTATCCAAACCTCTTATATAATAGAAATAATCTGCATTATTTTCATGTATTCTTAAGTCTTCAATTAATTCAAAAAGATTGTTTTTAATGACTTGATATACATTAATTAATTCTACATTAAAGTCATTAATAATAGCATTTTTAGGTTGTAAGTGAAAAAGAACTGCACCTCCTCCGATAAAGGGTTCAACATATTCTAAATCTTTAATATTTTTAGGCAATAAGTCCACAATAGAAGGCATAATTTGTCTTTTACCTCCAACCCATTTTAAAAATGGTACCACTAATTTATTGTTTTTTGCCATTTTATATCTTTTCTATCATTAAATCTTCTGTCTGCTAAAATAATAATATTTACTAAACTAAGTTAGTTTTATTGATTCTTATTTTTTCTAAAGTAATTATAACTTTTATTTTTGTAAAATAACAAGTGTAAAAAACTATTTTTTTATATAAACTTCCCCCGCTACTTCCCCTTTGTAAAAAAGCTATCCTTTATAGTGTGTAAATAGAGGGATTAAATAGATAAGTTACGACCCTGTCTCGGTCACAAAAGCTCATCAATAAATGATGAGCTTTTTTTATTTTAGACTTCTTCTGTTTTGTCTATTTTCCAAAACATTACAAAAAACGAAATACAATTTAGTAACCAGGTTGCCCAAAATAAATAGAAACCAGCATGGAAACTTACTTTTAATAAACGATGTGATGTTTCTGTAAAATCGTAATGTGTGTAATATAATCCCAGTATTCCTAAAAGAAAGAAAAACACAGGTAAGATGAATCTTGCTTTACTATTATAGTTTTTATATTGCCATAAACTAAGAATAATATGTAAAAAGGTTTGAATAATAAAGAATAACAAAGCAGTTTTCCACCAAAATTTTAGGAGAGTATATTCAGTATGTACAATCGAAATTCCAATTTTCCCTAACAATGACATTTTAGAAATTAATATTCCAGATATTAACGATGAGAGAGCAAGAGTTAAAAAGCAAATGATTCTATTTTTCATAATTAATGTTAATCTTAGATTGTATACTTCAATTTTTAAACCAAAAATTTAAAATCATTATAAATACATTCATCGTCTATTGATAAGTAAAATTTAAAAAAGCCTGTAATTGAATAATTATTCAATTACAGGCCAATATAAAAAAGAATAGATATTTATTGATTAGTTAATAGAATCAATATAATTTTTTATAGAATTTGAATAATCTCCTTCAGCTTTTTCTAAAATTCTTAAAAATGCACTACCTATAATTGCACCATTCGCAAATTCCCATGCCTTTTGTACATCATTTTTTGTAGATATACCAAATCCTATTTGGTAAGGTTTGGTAAGCCCATAATTTTTTATTTTAGATAAAAACTCTTCATTAAAATTAGATGCTGTAGAGCCTGTTGTTGCAGAACTTGATACGATGTAAATAAAACCAGATGTAGCATCGTTAATTTCTTTAATTCGTTTTTCGCTTGTTAAAGGAGTAATTAAAAAAGTTACTTTTTGATTATATTTTTCAAATAAATCTTTATGTTTCTCTAAGTAAATATCATAAGGCATATCAGGTAAAATAAGTCCAGATACCCCAGATGTTTCACAGTTTTGTAAGAATTTTTCTAAACCAAATGTCATCACTTGGTTATAATATCCCATCAAAACGATAGGAGTATTAATTTCATCTTTTACAGAACTTAATTGTTTAAAAAGAATGTCAAGTGTCATTCCATTTTTTAATGCTTTTTCGCTAGTATCTTGTATAGTTGGTCCATCAGCCAGTGGGTCTGAATAAGGGATGCCAACTTCAATAATATCAACATTATTTTTATCTAATTCTTTAATAATAGTTGGTGTATCTTCTAGTTTTGGAAACCCAGCAGTTGTATAAATTGTAATTAGATTTTTTGTTTTCTTATCTAGTACTTGTTGTAATTTGTTCATTTTATTTTAAATCTTTTAGTAAAATTGTGTAAACAGGGAAATGATCAGAATATCCATTTGCTCTATATGTATTTCCGCTCCACATTCGATTGGGAGATCCTTTGTATAAACCTTCTTTTGCTTTTAGATAATCTTTATTATAAACCTCTGTTTTATATATTTTATAAGATGAATAATCTTTGTTCTTTGTTGTTAATGATGATGTAGAAATAAATTGATCAAATAAATTCCATGCATCTCTATAAGATAATGTTCCAATTCCTTTTTTGAATAAAGGAATCATAGGGTTGTAATAATTATCTTTTGTTGTATTTTTTATTTCACCTACAGGATTAAAAGTATTTTTTATACTTGCAGATGTTGGGTCATCGTTAAAGTCTCCCATTGTAATTATTTTAGCATCAGGTTTTTTAGATTTTATATCTTCAAAAATACCAAGCATTACTTTTGCAGCTTCTAGTCGAAAAGGTTGAGATGTTTTTTCTCCTCCACTACGAGATGGCCAGTGATTAACTAAAAAAGTAATTTCTTCTCCATCTAGTAGTCCAGTAACTTGTAAAATATCACGTGTATATTTTCTTTGTCCGTCTTTGTTATAAAGATATATTGGATGGGGTTCTGCATTTATAACCTTAAAGCGAGATTTTTGGTACAATAATCCTGTATCAACTCCTCTTGCATCAAATGAATTAAAATGTACGATACCATATCCGTATTTTTTTAAAGCTTTTGATTTTGCAATATCTTCTAAAATTTCTCTAGTTTCTATTTCACATAATCCAACAATTGCAGGTGCATCGCCAGTTATATCTTGTCCTAATTGACTTATTACACTAGAAATATTATTAATTTTTTGAAAATATTTTTCTGTATTCCATTTTTTATTTCCATTAGGAAGAAATTCTTCTTGTAATACTAATGGTCTTATTATTTTTTTGCCTTTAATATTTTCGTAAGTATACGCTTGCTTAAACTCTTCATGCTCGTAATTTAAAATGTCTTTTTCGGGTATTTGTATATGATAGTTTTGATTGTTAAATGATAGATTACCATCAATATAACCGATAGATTTAATTGTGTCGAATAAATTCTCAACATTGTAAAACGCAACAGTTGCACTTTGATATTTATTTTGTGCTTTTGCGTTATAATTTGCAAAAACAAAAAAAATCATAATAAAAGTTAAAAATTTATTAATATTATTCATATATATTTAATTATGAATTTGTTATATTTGAGTCAATAGGATAATGAAAAGCTAATTTATAAATAAAAATCCGTTTTGAATGAACAAATTGTTTTTAAGTTTTTTACTTTTTTTAGCTGCTGTGATTGTTGTACAAGCGCAAACAAAAATTTATGGAATTGTAAGAAATAATAGTACAGGAGAAGAAATTTATAATATAACTGTTCATTTAGATGGAGGTTTAATAAATGATGAAGTTATAACTGACCGAATAGGTTATTTTCAATTTATTGATATTCCAGATGGGGAATACAAAGTTCAAATATATGGAGTTGGATATGATTTGTTTGAAAAGCAAATAACTATTTCAGATGACAAAGAAATTGATTTAGGTGATATCAGCTTAACATTCAATCCTAATACAGCTGAAATTGGAATTATAACGCTTACAGATGATGAACTAACCGATGAAAGTTCTACAGCGTCTAATTCGGGAATTTTACAATCTTCTAGAGATGTTTTTGCAAGAGTTTCTGCTTATCAATTAGGAACTTTTTGGTTCAAACAAAGAGGGTTGGATAATAAATATTCTGATATTCTTTTTAATGGTGTTAAAATGAATAAAATTGATAACGGTCGTGCAACATTCAATAATTGGGGAGGTCTTAATGATGTAACTAGACGTCCAGATGAAATTACATATGGTATAGCTCCATCTGATTATGCATTTGGAAGTTTAGGAGGTGTTACAAATTTTGATACTCGACCATCTACAATGAGAAAAGGTTCAAGTTTAGCTTATTCGAATACTAATCGTTCTTATAACAGTAGATTGATGCTGACTTATAATACGGGTTTATTAAATAACGGTTGGGCTTTTATGTTTTCTGTAAGTAAGCGTTGGGCAAATGAAGGTATTATACAAGGAACATATTATGATGCTTACTCATATTTTATAGGAATAGAGAAGAAATTCAACGAAAAACATACATTAAATTTTACAAGTTTTGGAGCGCCTACTCGTAGAGCTGTTGCATCAGCAAATACACAAGAAATTATAGATATAAAAGGTATTTATTATAATGGGTATTGGGGTTGGCAAGATGGTAAAAAACGTAATGAACGAATAAGAAAAACGTTCGAACCAATGAATATACTTACACATCATTGGAATATATCAAACAAAACAAAATTAATAACTACAGTATCTTATCAATTTGGGGAAAATAGCAGCTCAAAATTAGATTGGTATAATGCTTACAATCCTTCGCCTTTGTATTATAAAAATTTACCATCTCAAGCAAATAATCAAGATGCCTGGGTAAAAGGATCTGCATCTCAATTGGATTGGAACTCATTATATAATTTTAATGGGAATATTAAAGAGGGCTATGCAGCATTTTGGGTTGGTAGTGATGTTAATCGAGATAAAACATATTCTGCTTATACAAATTTTAGTGCAGAGTTGAATCCTTATATAGACTTGATTGTTGCAGCATCTTATCAAAAAACTAAATCTGAGCTCTTTCGTCGAGTAGACGATTTACTTGGAGGTAAATATGTTTTAGGAAAAGATTCCTTTAGTAGACATGCCATAGATTTGAATAATCCAGATATGAAATCATGCGAAGGTGATCGGTATGCTTATAATTATGAAATCAATAATGGTTATGCAGATTTGTATACAGAATCAAAAGTTAAAGGTAAGTTGATTGATATTACTTTAGGGATGAAAGTGGCTTTGACTAAGTTTTATAGAATAGGAAAGTATAAAAATGGTATTTATGAAAATGATTCGTACGGGAAAAGTAAAACTTATGATTTTTTAGATTTCGGAATAAAGTCAAATTTTTTATTAAAAATTGATGGAAGAAATTTCGTACAAGTTAATATAATGTACCAAACAAATGCTCCAACATCAGACGAAATTTTTCCAAATGCACGAGTAAATGATGTCACAGTAGATGACTTGAAAAGTGCAAAGCTTTTTTCAAGTGATTTGTCATATGTTCTTAGAGCTCCAAGAATAAAAGCAAGAGCAACTGGTTTTTATACTAGAACAAAAGATGAAATAAAAACTTCTTTTGGTTATATAGATGGAACGAATGATCAATTGTTTGTTTCTGAGGTTTTAACGGGAGTTGGTAAAGAATATATAGGAGGAGAATTTGCAGTAGAAGCACAAGTAACTCCTGTTCTAACTTTATCTGCAGTAGCTTCTATAGGACAGTATATATATAAGGATAATGCAAGTTATAACTTATACTCCGATGAATATGCAAAGAATGATGGTGTTGCCTACAAAAATTTGGGTACTGCTTATATTAAAAATTATAAACTAGGAGGTGGGCCACAATCTGGATTTTCTTTAGGAGCTGAATATCGTGATCCTAAATTTTGGTGGTTTGGTATTTCTGGAAATTACTTAATGAATAATTATATTGATATAGCGGCTTATAGAAGAACAGATCGTTTTATAAAAGATGATAACGGATTTTTATTACCTGAAGTAACAGAGGAAAAATTAAAAGAAATTCTAAAACAGGGTAAAACAAAAGATCAATTTATGTTGAATCTTAATTTAGGAAAAACTTTTCGTTTAGGTAAATATTCTGCAGGAATATCAGGTAGTGTAAATAATGTACTCAATAATCGTAAATACATTACAAGTGGATTCGAGCAGATGAGAACAGGTAAATACTCAAATGCTATAGATTCTAATTATCAAAAAACATTTAGTCCAAAATTATGGTATGGAATGGGGATAACTTATTTCACGAATATTTATTTCAGATTTTAATAACAAACCAATAATATCTACTATGAATACAATATCAAAATTAATAATTGCTAGCTTTTTAAGCTTGGGTTTATTTATTATTCAATCTTGTGTTAAAGATGACGATTATTCTATACCTTCAGTAGTATGCTCACAAAAAGCAACTGTAACAACAACAATAACTGAGTTGATAGAGTTGGTGAACACAAATACTTTAAAAACAGATGAGAAAGGGTTTGTCTCAGAAAATTTAGTTATTGAGGGTGTTGTTAATGTAAGTGATGAGTCAGGAAATATTAGTAATACAATTTCTTTTCAAGATAAGTCTGAAGAAGCTACAGCAGGTATGCAAATAGAGTTAGGTGAACGTTCTTTGTATGGAGTTTATCCTATTGGTAGCACAGTACAAGTTCATTTGAAAAATTTAAAAGTTGCTTTAGATAGAGGTCTTGTAAAAATAGGCACTAAATTAGAAGGAGTTGATGCAACATCATATGATTTAGATAGAATTCCAAAAGATGTAAGAGAAAAGGTTTTAATTAAAACATGTGATGCAGTAAAAGAAATAAAACCTAAAGAAGTTAATAGTATAAAAGAAGCTCTTAATCAAGGTAATGTAAATACATTAGTTAAAATAAAGAATGTTCAATTTAAATCTCCTGAAACTGCAATTTCATATTATCCTTCTGGAGCAACTTCATCTGTAGGAAGTGTTGCTTTAGTTGATTCTAATGAGAGTCAGGTAAATCTAAGAATAAGTAAATATGCAGCCTTTAAAGATGATAAATTACCCACAAATAGTGGGGATATAACGGTTTTAGTTTCTTATTACAAGTCAGGAGCTAGTTCAGAATATCAACTTTATATCAGAGATACAAATGATGTTAATTTTACTTTACCTCGTTTCGATGGATCTTCTTCTAACGAATGTACTGAGCTTATAACTCCTAACATTATTTTATCAGAATTAATAGATAAAGTTGAAAAAGGTACATTGGTATTGAATTCTGATAAAACGATTGCAGAGGATTTGTATGTTCATGGTTATATTATATCCAGTGATGAAACAGGAAATTTCTTTAAAACAATTTCTTTACAAGATTCTCCTCAAAATCCAACAGCAGGTATTCAAATAGAGATAGATCAATCAAATTTATATACTACTTACCCATTAGGTTCTAAAGTTCAAGTTAACCTAAAAGGATTATTTGTTGCTTCTGATAAAGGAGTTTATAAAATAGGTATTCCAAATTCTGATGGAACAGCCGTTTCACGTATTCCTTCTGCTGATATTAAAAAATACGTAATAAAATCATGTGATCCTGTTCAAACAATAGTTCCAAGAGTTGTTTCAAATTTATCTGATTTATTAAATCCTGCGTTCATTAATACGTTAATTACAGTTGCTAATGTTCAGTTTAAAAATCCAACAACAGATAAAACTTACGGAGTTGCTAACACAACAGTTAACCGACTTTTAGAAGATAAATTAGGAAATACATTGGATTTAAGAAATTCTGGTTATTCAAAATGGTATAAAGAAGCTTTACCAACAGCAAGTGGTTCAATTACTTTTGTATTAGGTAGGTATAATACTTCTTTTCAAGCTTTTATTCGAGATACAAATGATGTTAATTTTAATAATGCTCGATTTGAAAGTTTTGATAATGATGTAGATGATTTAGATGAGGTTGTTGGTACTTTAGAAAATTTCGAATCAGCACGGAAAACAAATTATGCTCTAGGAGATGTAACGCTTTCTACTGGAATTTGGACAATAAACGACGGAGGTATTTTTGCTGCAACAGAAACAAAGGATTTAAAAAGTTCTGGTACAGGTTCTGTACGATTAAGAGGTTCTTCGAGTACTGAAGGTTATATTCAATCAAAATTTTATGCAAAAGGATTAAAGACATTAAGACTTTACTTTGGAGGAACAAATTTTGATGAAGGTACTGATTCTGATAAAGAGATTAAAATTGAGGTTTTAATTTCTACAAATGCTGGTTCTTCTTGGAAATCTCTAGGAGAAAAAATAGGAGAAAGTGGAAAGATGAATTTAGTAGAGTTTCCAGTTAATTCATTATCTACTGATAAAGTTTTAATAAAGTTAGTAAATAAATCATATGTTAGGTATACTAAAAATAGAGTTAGGATTAATGTGGATGATGTAGAATTTATTAAATAGTAGTTTAAAAAAATAATGAGTACAAATTACTTTTTTAATATAACATGTTGAAAATTAACTAAAAATTAAGTTAAAATAAAATTCTAACTTTGCGGCGTGAAAAAAATAGCAATTGTAGGAGGAGGTGCAGCAGGATATTTTGTTGCAGCTAATCTAGGTAAAAAGTTAGGAGAACAAACAGTTTTGTTTGAGCAAGCTAGTTTGCCTTTACAAAAAGTTCGTATTTCTGGAGGAGGAAGATGTAATGTTACACATGCTTGTTTTGATCCTCTTGATTTAGTTGAATTTTATCCAAGAGGTAAAAAAGAGTTGTTAAGTGTTTTCTATACTTTTCAGCCAGGAGATACAATGGCTTGGTTTTCTGACAGAGGAGTTGAACTTAAAATTGAAGATGATAATAGAATTTTTCCTACAAGTGATTCTTCACTTTCTATAATTAATGCTTTAACTGAAGCTGTAGAAAGAAATAAAGTTCAACTTAATTTTTCTGATGGAGTTCAAGAAATTAATAAAGTTGAAAATGGTTACGAGCTAATTACAAAATCAGGGAAACATTTTTTTGAATCTATAGTTGTTACAACAGGAAGTACGCCTAAATTTTGGAAAAGTTTAAAGAATTTAGGATTAAAAATAGTTAATCCAGTTCCATCATTATTTACTTTTAATTGTAAAGACCCTAGGATAGAAGGATTAATGGGAATTTCTTTTGATGATGTAAGTGTAAAAATTAATCAACAAAAATTAAATACAGAAGGTCCTTTACTTATAACCCATTGGGGATTTAGTGGACCAGCTATTCTTAGATTGTCTGCTTGGGGTGCATTAAAATTAAAAGATTGTAATTATAAATTTGAAACTGAAATCAATTTTATTGATCAATCAAAAGAAGAAACTATTGATTTTTTGAATAAGAAAAAAATAGATGATGCAAAAAAGAACATTCATAAAAATAATCCATTTGGTTTTCCTAAAAGATTTTGGTTAAGTATTCTTAATTACTGTGGTATTACAGATAAAATGGTTTATGCTGACCTTTCAAAAAAACAAATCAATTTTATTTCTAGTGAGTTAACTGAAGGGAAATTTCAAATTAACGGAAAAAGTACATTCAAAGATGAATTCGTAACAGCTGGAGGTGTTGATTTGAAAGAGATTGATTTTAATAAAATGGAAGCTAAAAATTCTCCAAATTTATATTTAGCAGGTGAAGTATTAAATATTGATGCTATCACGGGTGGATTCAACTTTCAAGCATGTTGGTCTGAAGCATTTATCATATCAGAAGAATTAAAAAAAATATTATAATTAGTGTTTTTAAGACACTAAATTTAATTAAGTTTTAAAAACTCAATAATAATTAGTTAAAAAAAAACAAACGTTAACATAACATTATTGTAAATAATGCTATTTTTGTTTCAAAGATAAAATTAAAACGTACCAAAATATGAGAAAAATAATTTTAACTATCGCTATGTTCGGTCTTGCTTCTTCTGCATTTGCAGGAGGGTATCGTGTAGCTTTACAAGGTGTTCGTCAAGCGGCACTAGGAGGTACTTCTGCTACACAAACGCATGATGCTTCTGTGGCATTTTATAACCCAGCTGGTTTGGCTTTTGTTAAAAGTAAATTAAGCATTGCGGTTGGTGGTTTTGGTGTAAAAACTGATGTAAAATGGCAAGATGTTACAACAATGCAAAAAGCAGAAACAGATAATAAATTAAGTACGCCAATGTATTTAGCAGTAAGTTATAAACCTATAGATGACTTGGCTATTGGTGTTAGTGTTACAACTCCTTTTGGAAGTTCTGTTACATGGCCAAATGATTGGCAAAATAAATCAAATATTACACATATTGATTTAAAAGCCTTTAATATTCAGCCTACTATAGCTTACAAGTTTACAGATTGGTTTAGTGTAGGTGTTGGTTTTATTTATACGCAAGGTACTGCTAAGTTAGAGAAAGTTCAAACAGTAGCTGGTAATAATATAAATTTAAAATTAGTAGATAAAAATGCACATGGTTTAGGATTTAACTTTGGTGCAATGTTCAAGCCGACAGATAAATTAGGAATTGGTTTAGCGTATCGTTCAAATGTTGATGCTAAAGCAAATAATGGTGATATAACTTGGAGTAATCTTCCTTCAGGATTAGCATCTAGTGCTCCATTCAATACAGATAAGTGGAATACAGTATTACCATTGCCATCAGAATTTACTTTTGGTGCTTCTTATAAAGTTTTACCACAGTTAGAATTATTTGGAGATATAGTTTGGCAAAACTGGACTCGTTATAAGAGTTTAGATATTAATTTGTACAATGATGCTTCTAATACTTTTTACACATCATCTTCTCAAAAAAGTTGGAAAGATAATACAATAGTACGTTTCGGTGCTGAGTATACATTCAGTAATTTTATTGTTGGTCGTTTAGGTTATTATCACGATCAATCTCCAGTGCCATCTGCTTACTGGTCTTCTGAAACACCTAGTGCTAATCTTAATTCATTTTCTGCAGGTTTAGGATTTAGATTTAATTCAGGGTTAAATCTTGATTTCTTTGGTTCTTACGTAAAAGGAGAAGAAAGACATATCGATAATCTTGAACAAAATTTTCAAGGTGATATTAAGTTAAGAGCGATTAATTTCGGTGTTGGAGTATCTTATAACCTTAAATAACACAAAAAAAATGAAACATTTAAATAAAATTTTATTAGCAGCTTTAGCTATTACAACTTTTAGTTGTAATGAGGATTTTGATCATCCAATAGAAGATATTGAAATAACTTCAGGAGATGCTGATTTTTCAACATATATAGCATTAGGTAATTCATTAACTTCAGGATATAGAGATAATGCATTATATAAATCTGGTCAAGAAAATTCTTATCCTAATATATTAGCAGGATTAATGAAAGCTGCTGGAGGAGGTGAGTTCAAAATTCCATATATGCCAAACGATATAGGAGGATTTTCTAATCTAACGGGTTTCCCAGGTAAATTAGAATTAAAAATAGTTGATGGTTCTTTAAGTCCTGTAGCAACTACTGCAACAGCTACTTTAGATAATATATCTGCAGCAGGTCCATATCAAAATATGGGTGTTCCTGGAGCAAAATCATATCATTTAATTGCAACAGGTTATGGTTCAGCAGCAGGATTATTAACAAGTCCAGCGACGGCAAATCCTTATTTTGTTCGTTTTGCATCAAGTGCAACAACATCTGTTATAGCTGATGCTGTAAGCCAAAAACCAACTTTCTTTTCACTTTGGATTGGTAATAATGATGTTTTAGGTTACGCTACAAGTGGAGGAGTAGGAGTAGATCATAACGAAACAAATAATTTGGTTCCTAGTACTTATGGAAGTTCTGATATTTCTAATGTTAATGTAGTAAAGGCTTCAATTAATGAGGAGCTAAAAGCTTTAACAGCGGTGGGAGCTAAAGGTGTAATTGCAAATATACCTTCAGTAAGCTCTGTTCCATATTTTACAACAGTTCCTTATGCACCATTATCTCCATCAAATACTACATTTGCCCCATTAATAGATGAGTTAAATGCAACATATGCAGGTTTAAATCAAGTTTTTGATGCTTTAGGATATTCCGAAAGAAAAATATCTTTTTCTAAGACAGAGGCAAGTCCTGTTGTAATATACGATAAAGATTTAACAGATATTTCTGCTCAAATTACTGCTGCACTTACACCGAAAGTAGGTGCTGCAACTGCAGCTTTGTATGGAATGACATACGGACAAGCAAGACAAGCAACAAAAAATGACTTACTAGTTTTATCTTCTTCTTCAGTTATTGGAAAGGTAGATACAACAAGATTAAGTAATTTAATGGCGGCTGGTTTATCACAAGAAACTGCAGCAAAATTATCAATTGTAGGTGTAAGTTACCCTATGGTAGATAAATATGTTCTTACAGAAAAAGAAACTGCAAAAGCAGAAGCAGCAGTCCTAAAATACAATGCAGCAATTGCTGAATTAGCAGACTCATACAATATAGCATTAGTAGATACGTATTCACAAATGCAGAAATTAAGCTCTTCTACAGGTATAAAATACTACGGACAAACATATACAACAACCTATATTTCTGGAGGTGCATTTTCTTTAGATGGAATTCACTTAACAGGTAATGGATATGCAATTGTAGCAAATATGTTTGTAGATGCAATTAATGCAAAATACAACTCAACATTAAGAAAAGTATATCCAGCAAATTATCCAGGAATAGCAATTCCTTAAAAATTAGGATATAATTTATAATTACACTAAAGCAAGCTTTTTTAGCTTGCTTTTTTTTGTTTTGGGCAATCCCTTCGGGGCGCGCTTTTTGTTGCAATCTTTTTCTGAGGAAAAAGGATTTCCACGTCAATCGCTATTGCAGCAAAGTAATTTTATAAAAAAAGCCTGTATTCTACAGAACACAGGCTTTTATATATTATTCAGAATAAATTTATTCTACGATTAAGATAAAGTAATTCTTTTTACCTTTTTGTAATAAAACATATTTATCAGCAATCAAGTTGTCAATTGTTAAAACAAAATCTTCTCCAATTTTCTCTTTATTAACAGAAATAGAATTAGCTTTTAATTCACGACGAGCTTCAGAATTTGATTTTAAGAAACCTGTCTTTTCTGCTAAAGTAGCAACAATATCAAGTCCATTTTCTATTTCTTCTTTTGCAACATTAGCTTGTGGAACACCTTCAAAAACAGATAAGAAAGTATCTCCATCTAATTCTTTTAAATCCTCAGAAGTAGACTTTCCAAATAAAACTTGAGAGGCTTTTTCAGCTTTGCGTAATTCATCAACACCATGAACTAAAATTGTAATTTCAGTAGCTAATTTACGTTGTAATTCACGTAAATGAGGTTCTTGACGATGACGCTCTATTAATTCATCAATAGTTTCTTTATCTAAAAAAGTATATATTTTAATGTATCTTTCAGCATCAGCATCGGCTTGATTCAACCAAAATTGGTAAAATTTATAAGGAGAAGTTCTTTTTTTGTCTAACCAAATATTTTCTCCACCTTCAGATTTTCCAAATTTAGTTCCATCTGCTTTTGTAGTTAAAGGACAAGTGAAAGCAAAAGCTTCACCTTGTGCAGTTCTACGAATAAGTTCTGTACCTGTAGTGATATTTCCCCATTGGTCCGAACCTCCCATTTGTAATTTAGCACCTAATTCTTTATATAAATGTAAATAATCGTAACCTTGAATTAATTGGTAAGTAAATTCAGTAAAAGACATTCCTACATTAGACTCAGAAGAAAGTCTAGATTTTACAGAATCTTTAGCCATCATATAGTTTACAGTAATGTGTTTTCCTACATTACGTGCAAAGTCAATGAATGAAAAATCTTTCATCCAATCATAGTTGTTAACTAAAATTGCAGAATTTCCATTGTTAGTATCGAAATCTAAAAAACGAGATAATTGTGCTTTTATACCAGCAACATATTTATTTAATGTTTCAACGTCTAATAAACTTCTTTCAGCAGCTTTTCCTGTTGGATCACCAATAAAACCAGTAGCCCCTCCAACTAGTGCAATAGGACGATGACCATGTCTTTGTAAATGAACCAATAAGAAAATAGGAACTAAGCTTCCTACATGAAGAGAGTCTGCTGTAGGGTCAAATCCTACATAACCAGAAGTTATTTCTTTATTCAGTTGTTCTTCTGTTCCTGGCATGATGTTGTGTACCAGTCCTCTCCAAGTCAATTCTTCAATTAATGGATTCATAATATTGTTCTATATCTTTTTTAAAATTTTTTCGAAGTGTAAAGTTAAGATATTTCTATAGAATAATGAATTTTAAAATGATAAGATAAAAAAACAAGGTTTCCATAATAGGAAACCTTGCTCATGTTATAAAATAAAAATGAGGATATTTTATAAATTATAATATGATTATGAAGGGTTTTGAACAATCAATGGATTTGAGTTAATTTCTGATTGTGGGATTAACCATTGCCATCTATTATCAGTTGATTCAATTGTCATTACTCCATTGGTAACAGTAGAATTATGGTTAGCACCTGTTCTATCAAGTTTTTTACCTAAACGTTTTAAATCAAACCAACGGAATCCTTCTCCCCATAATTCAGCACGACGTTGAATATATATATCTTCTAAGTATGCACTTCCAGTAGTTGTGAATCCAGTAAATGAACTATCTCTTTTTTGAGCTAATTCAGTTAAAATAGATTTAGATCCTGCTTCGTCACCAGATAAATATTTAGCTTCAGCTTCAATCAAATACATCTCAGCTGCTCTCATGAAAACAACATCTCCACGACTATCTCCAGTAGAAATAGATAAGAATTTTTGAGAAGTATAAGGAAATTTAGAATAATTAGATGGTAAATCTAAATCTGTGTGTTTTCCAGTTGGATCTACTAATTGTTTTCTAACATCAGTATCTGCTAATTTAGCATATAATGCTGAGTTGAAAGCTTTAGGGTTCTGACGGATATTCGTTGAATTGTAATTACGAGACATATAAGCCATGAAGTTTCCGAAATAATCTGATTGATCAGACACAATATTTATACCCCACATCCATTCATCATTTGTATAATCATTGAATCCAGATTTATAAGTTCTTTCGTCCATTAAAGAATGATTTTCTCTGGCTAATACAGCATATTTTGAAGCATTTTCATAATCTTGTTGTACTAATGCTACTCTAGCTTTTAATCCATAAACGTTGTTTATAGAAAAGTGAGAATTATTGATGACTTTTTTTCCTTCTAATAATTCTTCTGCTTTATTTAGATTTTTCCATATTTCTTGGTAAACTTCTTCAACTGTAGCTCTTTCTTTAGGGTCATTATCTTCAGAATCATCTCTTAATACAATTCCTAAATTAGAATTATCACCTCCTTTAACATAGCGTTTTGCATATAATTGTACTAATTGGAAATAACCAAAAGCTTTATATGCATAAGCTTCTCCAAATGCTCTTTCCTTTGTATCGTTATCTCCAGTAGCATTAGCTCCTTTTACTATAATTTTGTTTGCATTTTTGTTCATAGAATACCAAAAATCCCATGCATAAGCTACAGAAGAAGCATTAACATTTGCAGCATCTAACCAACGTAATTGGCTGACAAACCAACTATTACCAGTAGAAGGAAAAACAACATCCTCAGCCATGACATCAGCGATAATCATCTGAGATGTATAACCATTTTGTCCTTGAGAAGAATTTTGTCTGTAATACATATTTCTATGCATTCCATTTATAGCTGACATTAATCCATCAGCAGTAGATAAAACCAAAGATTCATCTACAGATTGGGATGGTTCAGTGTTTAAAAAATCTTCACTACAAGAAGTAATGAAAATAGAAGATGTAATTATTAATGATGTTATTAATATTTTTATATTTTTCATATTATTTTAATTAAAATGATAGATTAATTCCGAAACTAACTATTCTTGAAGGAGTGTAACGATAAGTTGTTGTTCCGTTAAAAGATTGAACAGGTTCTAAACCTTTTTTTGCAGTAATAGCGAATAAATTTTCACCACTAATGAAAAGTTTTAAATTAGACAAACCTATGCTTTCAATATCTCTCTTGTTAAATGTATAACCTAAAGTCGCATTTTTTAGCATAAAATAATCAGCATCTTGCAAAAATCTAGAAGATTGTGCGGCAGCAGCAGTATAATTTTGAGTGCTTAATACTGGAACATCTGTTATATCACCTGGATTTTTCCAAGCCTTTAAAATATCTTTATGTAGTGCTTGTCCTTGAGGATAACCAGACATTAATGTAGCATAATTGCTGTCATAAACTTTTCCTCCTATCTGATATGTAAATAATGTTGTTAATGATAAATTTTTGTATCTGAACTCATTATTTATTGATCCATATAAATCAGGGATAGATGAACCAACATAAGCAAAGTTTGCATTATTGTGATTTGTTGTGTATTTTTTGCCATCTATTACTCTTGTTGCTGATGTATCAGCTTTTGTTGGATCCTGAACAAATAATGGAGCTCCATCTGAAGGGTCTACACCGTACCATTCTCTAAGCCAAAAATCATAAAGAGAATGTCCTTTAGAGAGTCTTTTGGTTCCATTAATTAATGCATCTTGTCCGTCAGGCATTTTTACAATTTCATTTTTAAATGTAGTTGCAGTTACACCTAAGTTCCATGAGAATGAATCTGAACGAATTATACCAAAATTTAAACCAAATTCCCAACCAGTATTTCTCATTGTACCAATATTTTTAAATATTTGGTTTTCTGGTTCTCCCGCAGAACCAGGCTGTGGTTCAGGGAAAATCATGTTTTTAGTTTCTCTTCTAAAAAATTCTACAGATCCTGTTATTCTATTATTAAATAAACCAAATTCAATAGCTTGATCAAATTGAACATTAGTTTCCCATGTTAAATCAGGGTTTCCTGTTTGACCTAAATATACGCCTGGCTCGCTTCCATTGAAATAATTTCCTAAATTATATAATGTTAAATCTGCAAAGTATCCTGGATTTTCATCAATACCACCATCGTTACCTACTTCACCATAAGATCCTCTATATTTTAAATAATTAACAACTTTTGAATCTTTAAGGAAGTTTTCTTTACTAATATTCCAACCGGCACCTACAGACCAAAAAGTTCCTTTATTTTTACCAGGAGCAAATCTTGATGATTGATCTTGGCGAATAGATCCTGATAGAATATATTTCCCAGAATAATCATAATTTAATCTAGCAAAATATGACTCTTTTGTTAAAGGTAGATTATAGCTTGTGTTAGTCCCATTTTGTAAGAAATTATTAAACTCATAAATACCTTCAATAACTTCAATTGTTTTATATCTTTCAGAATAATCAATTTGTCTATCGAAAGATTCATGACCTGCTAAAACATCAAAGTTATGTTGTCCAAATGATTTTGTATAATTTAATAATTGATTAAAAGTTATAGATTGAGTTTTTCTTGCTATTTCTTCTAATGAACCTTGACCTGCAGCATCTCCAATATATTTATTACCGTATGATCTTAAAGAATAGTTTCTAACATCATAACTTAGATTTGTTAAAAATGTTAATCCTTTAGTTATTTTGAATTCTGCAAAAGCACGACTATTAACAGTGTTAGTATTTTGTCTTACATTATTTAATAAAGTTTCTTCAATAACATTTCGTCCACCGCTAGCAGATGCACCTCGTCCTCTAGTTTCAATTCCATCATAAACAACGTTTCCATTTTCATCATAAACTCTATTTCCATTTTCATCATATAAAAATGGAGAATATATTGGTCCCATCGTTCTACTAAAATAAAATGGATTGATATAAGAAGATCCTCCACTGTCATTTGCTTGATTTGATTTTGTTAGATTACCACTTAAATTAACACCTAGTTTTAACCAATCTGTAACTTGGCTGTCACCAGAAACACGAGCAGTATATCTTTCAAAATCTGATTTTATAACATAACCTTCTTCTTTGTTATAGCCAAAAGAGGCAAACATTGTAGAGCGATCCGTAGCGTCACTAAAATTTAAATTGTAATTCTGCGTACTTCCAACTTTATTTAAATATTTATCCCAATTAAAATCATTATATAATTTTTGAGCATTAGGATTTAAAGCTCCGTCAATTACAACTTGATTATCAGCAACATTATAAATGTTATTTTTTAATACACCTGAGATTAAATTATTTGAAGCATATGTGTTTGCTCCAGATAAACCTCCAGAAGGATTTGTTACTAATCTACCATTTCTAAGAGATTCCCAAGTTGCTACATAGTAATCGTCAGCACCAATTCTCTCATATTGAGGAATGCTTCTAGTTACTACACCAGTATTACTAGTGAAATTAAACGCTCCTTTTTTTAATTTAGACCCTTTTTTAGTTGTGATCATAACAACACCATTTGCAGCAGATGAACCATATAGGGATGTAGATGCTGCATCTTTTAATATGTTAAGTGATGCAATATCGTTTGGATTTAAATCTGCTGGGTTACCAGCATAAATAGCACCATCAACAATGTATAAAGGAGAATTAGATAAATTATAAGAAGACATACCTCTAATTTGTACATTGATTCCACTTCCTGGTTGACCAGATCCAGTAGAAACTAATACACCTGGTGCAGCACCATCTAATGCTTTTACAACGTTTGATATTGGTCTATCTTCAATTTTTTCTGACTTTATTTCAGCATTTGAACCAACTACTGTTTCTTTTCTTTGAGAACCATAAGCGGTAATTACAGTCTCTTCGAGATCAACAGTTTCATTTTTTTTAGGTTTTAAAATTCCTAAATTAGTACTTGTGACATTATATTCGATTCCATTTACAATTAAAATATCACCAACTTTTGCATCAATATCAAAGTTTCCGTTTTCATCAGTGAAAACAGTTTTACTTGTTCCCTTTACTGATATTTCGATATCTGCTTCAGGAAAACCATTCTCATCATTTACTGTTCCTTTAGTTTGAGCAAATACAGCTGTACTTAACCCTAAGACAGCTAACAGACTTAAAGAAGTTAATTTTTTTCTCATGTGTTAATAAATATATTTTTCAATATTAACAATTAATTATATATTTAGTAACATATATTAACAATTAATTTAAAATTTTTGATGAAAATTAATTTTTTAAGTAATTTTTATTATGTTATTATTAATAATAATGTTAAAAATTATAATAAATACACCCGTAGTGCATTATGACAA
>DJDD01000191.1 GCA_002430925.1 Flavobacteriales bacterium UBA5933 | reverse complement strand
AAATAGTTGGGTAATTATTTTTAGATCTGAATGTAGTAATTAATTTATAATTATTTGTTTTTACTCTATTCTTTAATTGGGCACTACATGAAATAAAGCCTAAATTAATTAATAATAGTAATAATGCTATAATTTTTTTCATTTAATTGAAAGTTAAACGGTGAGGTTATCAAATATTATGCAATATTTTCAATAATAAAAAAAGTCTCACAAACTGTGAGACTTTTTTTATTATATTATATAATTTAATTGAATTATTTTTTTGGTTGAGCAGGTAAATTATTTTGACTTGCTCCATTAGCAGCAGGTTGAGCAGGTAAATTATTTGCTGGCTGAGTTGTCGTTTGATTAATTGTAGGAATTTTGTTTGGATTTTGATGCGTTGCACTTGCTCCAATAATTAATACAATAATAGCAATAAATAATCCCCATGTAGTGTTATCTAAGAATTTATTTGTTCTTTGAACACCAAACATTTGGCTTCCACCACCGCCACCGAAAGTAGAAGATAACCCTCCTCCTTTAGGATTTTGAGATAATATGATTAACACTAATAATACGCCTAATATCATGATAATAACCATGAAAAACTGAAATAGTCCCATTTTGTTATTTATAGTTTTTTAAATTTTCAATTTCTTTGATTCGATTTGCAAATAAACCATTTTTTTCTGGATATTTCAAAATTAATATCTTATAAGCTTTAATTGCTTTATCAAATTTTTTCTGTTCTATATAAATTTGAGCTAATGTTTCTGTCATTAAATCTGAATATTCTTCGCTGTTTTGAACAAAATTTGATGTTACTTGACTTGCAATAATATCTGTTTTTTTGTTTGGAATAATTTTCGGATTTTTTTCTAAAAAATCATCAATTAATTTATATTTTATTTCTCTTTCTTTTATTTCTTGCTCTTGTTCAATTAATTTTTCATCTTTTCCTTGACTTGGAAATTTTTTCAACCAATCTGAAAAAGAAAATGTTGTTTCTGATGTTGAAGTATTTTTACTTGATGTTTCTTGACTTATATGTTCTTCAACAATATTATTAATTTCAGTATCTAATTCAATAACATCAACATTATTTGCTATAGTTTTAACCTCATTAATAGATACTTCTTCCTCTTCAAAAGTTGAATTTTCACTTTCAACTATTGTATTTTGGAAATTATCGTTTTCAGAATTAATTAAATCAATATTTTCTTGAGAAATAATTTCGTTATTTATTTCGGTCTGAATATCTGTGGTTTCAGCAAAATCATTTGCAGAAATAGTTTCAATTTCAGTTTCTAACATTGTATATTCTAAAGCATCATTTTCATGAGTGAGTATAGGATTTGTAATTTCTTCTTCATCAATTTTTTTTATTATTTGCTCAGAATTAATATAATGATACAAATCAACTCTATTACTACTGTGAATAGATGTTTTATTTAAATAATCTTCAAATGAAGGATGATTTTCTTTTTTTAAACCGTATAATAGTAATGCTCTTAAAGTATAGAAATAAGGATATTTTTCTACTTCTTTTTTAAGTAGAGGAATATCAGATTTTTCAATATCATAAGGGTGAGCTACTAAATATTCAATTCTAGTCATCATTCAAATATAAGGTTATTTTTTACCAATCCATTGCTATTGATGCGAAAATTTGATCTCGAATATCTTCTATAATTAATGGTACAATAGTAGATTCTACAGAACTTAGCATTGCATTTCCATCATATAATTGAAATGCAGAAAATGTTTTTTCGTAATTCTTCGATTCATCTTTATTATTGATATATCGAATTTTAACACTAATTGTTAATCTGTTTTTAGCAGCAATTGAGTTTGATTGAATCGCTTCTGCTGTGATATCATAACCAGTAATTTCTCCTTCTATAATAAGATCAGAATTTTCATTTGTATTCAAATTTAATTTTGTTCTATTTCTAAAAATATCTTGAACAGAAATTGTTAAATCTTGACTTAGCGTAGGATTCTGTTGCGGAGCATAGTTAGGAAATGTAGCAACATAAATAGTATTCCAATCTGGTTGTATAGCAGCACCAGAAAGAGAATATTTAATACATCCTGTTAAACTAAAAATAAATAGCAAACAAAAGCTGAATAACTTTAATTTTTTCATAATTACAAATGATATTGTTTTATTTTACGATATAACGTGCGTTCAGAAATACCTAATTCATCAGCTGCCATTTTTCGTTTTCCTTTGTATTTTTCTAATGCTAGTTTTATCATTTCTTTTTCATTATCTTGTAATGATAAAGATTCGGGTTCTTCAATAGGGCTTACATCGTATACGTCACTCGAATAATCATATTGTTGTTGATAATTTGATGATTTTTGAGTAGTAGATGGAACTACATTATATTGATTAGGAATAAAATCGTTATTTTCATCAGCTTTTTCTTGGTAAACTCTTTGAATTAATTCTTGTGTATTACCATTAAAATCATCAACATCTTTATTTTTTATCAAATCTAAAGTTAAAGCACGTAAATCGTTCAAGTCTTTTTTCATGTCAAGTAGAACTTTAAATAAAAGTTCACGTTCCATAAACTCTGAAGAATTTGCATCCTTTTTATTGGTTACAATTAACATATTAGAATTGATAGGTAATAATTCTTGAATTTTATCTAAATCAATTACTCTATCTTTTTCTACCACAGAGACCTGTTCAGCAAAATTTCTTAACTGACGAACATTACCTGGCCAAGGATAATTTGCGATGTAGTTTTGTGCTTCTGGAGATAACTCAATATGAGGCATTCTATATTTATTAGCAAAATCTGATGCAAATTTTCTGAATAAAAGATTTATATCTTCTTTTCTATCTCTTAATGCAGGAATATCTATTTGTATAGTATTTAATCTGTAATATAAATCTTCTCTAAATTTACCTTTTTCTACAGCTTCTTTTAACTTAACATTTGTTGCTGCAACAATACGTACATTTGTTTTTTGTAATTCTGAAGAACCTACTTTCATAAATTCACCAGACTCTAAAATACGTAATAAACGAACTTGAGTAGAAAGAGGAAGTTCTCCAACTTCATCTAAAAAAATTGTTCCTCCATCAGCTACTTCAAAATAACCTTTACGTGTTTGTGTAGCTCCAGTAAAAGCTCCTTTTTCATGTCCGAATAATTCAGAATCGATAGTACCTTCAGGAATTGCACCACAGTTTACTGCGATATAATTATTATGTTTTCTTGCAGATTGATTATGAATTATTTTAGGAATAAATTCTTTTCCAACTCCACTTTCTCCAATAACGAGTACAGAAATATCTGTAGGAGCAACCTGAATCGCCTTTTCTAAAGCACGATTCAGACCTACGTTATTTCCTATGATTCCAAAACGTTGTTTGATTGTTTGTAAAGAATCCATTTTTTTTAAAATTTTTTATGTAAAATAGGTTAATAAATTTAATATGAAAGCAATATTCAATAAGATATTAATCTATAATCATTTCTCCTATTAAAGTAGCTGTAGTACAGCTATTTGCTTTTACGTTTACAAAGTCACCAATTTTAGTACCTTCAACTTTAGGGAAAACTAATACAGCATTTTGTGTATTTCTACCGTACCAGAAGTTTTCATCTCTTTTTGAGTTTCCTTCAATTAATACTTCGTGAGTTTTTCCAACATAAGAATTCATGCGTTCAGCAGAATGTTTTTGTTGCATTTCTATAATTTCTTGTAAACGACGTTTTTTATCTTCTGGTAAAACATCATCTGGCATTTTTTTATGTGCAGGAGTTCCAGGTCTTTCAGAATAAGCAAACATATATCCAAAGTCATACTTTACATATTCCATTAAAGATAAAGTATCTTTGTGCTCTTCCTCAGTCTCTCCACAGAAACCAGCAATCATATCATGAGATAAAGCACAATCTGGAACAATACGACGAATTTTATCAATTAATTCAAAATATTCTTCACGTGTATGTTGTCTATTCATTCTTTCAAGAACTGTTGTAGAACCAGATTGAACAGGAAGATGTATATATTTACAAATATTTTTATGTTTTGCCATCATTTCTAAAACACCTTCTTCCATATCTTGAGGATTTGATGTAGAAAAACGAAGACGAATATTCGGAAATTGTGTAGCAACCATATCTAATAAGTGAGCAAAATCTACAGCAGTAGCTTTTTGAATATCTGTTGCATTTTTAAAATCTTTTTTTGGTCCTCCACCGTACCATAAGTAAGAATCTACATTTTGTCCTAGTAAAGTAATTTCTTTATATCCAGATTCAGCTAATTCTTTACATTCGTTTAAGATAGAGTGAGGGTCACGAGAACGTTCACGACCACGAGTAAATGGAACAACACAAAATGTACACATGTTGTCACATCCACGAGTAATCGTTACAAATGCAGTCACTCCATTTCCACCTAAACGAACAGGAGAAATTTCAGCATAAGTTTCTTCTTTTGATAATTGTACGTTTACAGCATCACGACCATCTTCAACATCATTTATAAGATTTGGTAAATCTCTATAAGCATCAGGACCAACTACGATATCAACTAAATGTTCTTCTTCAAGAAATTTATGTTTCAATCGTTCAGCCATACAACCTAATACACCAATTTTTAGACTTGGATTTTGTTTTTTTATAGCATTTAAAGTTCCCAAACGTTTACGAACTGTTTGTTCTGCTTTTTCACGAATAGAACAAGTATTTAATAAAATTAAATCAGCTTCATCAACTTTTTGAGTGGTTTGATATCCTTCATTATTTAGAATAGACGCAACAATTTCACTATCAGAGAAATTCATTTGGCAACCATAGCTTTCTAAAAATAATTTTTTTGTAGCATTACGTGTAGGAGCAGTCATTAAAGCTTCTCCTTGCCTTGATTCGTCTATATTTTTTTCTTCTGTATGCATTTTCTAAAATGTATATTTATCGTGCAAAAGTAATAAATTTAAGTGACATATTGACAGTGTAATTTTCTTTTGCATTTTATTAACATTATTGTACATTTGAAAATCAACGAATAATTAACTTAAAAACAAATTAATATGGATAACTTTATTTTGAATAGAATAGAAGAAGTTAAGAAAAATAGCTTCAATATCAATATAGGAGATATATTCTCTAGAGCATGGGATATATTTTCAGGAACTGCTTTTTATGTGATTTTAGGATTGATATTGCCAGGTATAATTGCTTGGATGATTAAATTTATTTTAGGATTATTTATTACAATTCCGTCATTTTTTGTTACTGATACTGATGATTTTTCTGATTTATATGCTCAAGTATTGACTCCTATTGCTTTATTTGGAATGGGATTAAGTTTTTTTATTAATGCAGCTTTGGCTCCAATTAGCGTTAGTATTTTAACAATCGCAAAAAAATATGATGAACATAGAAATCCAGATTTTAATGATTTATTTATTCATTATAAAGATGGTAAATTTGGTTCTATATTTTTAGCTTACATAGCAATTCAAATTATAACAGTTATTGCTACAGCTATTTGTTTTATACCAGGTATAATATTTTTAGTTACATCCTTATTTATTTTTCCATTTATCGTTTTTTCTAACTTTTCAGTTGTTGATGCTATAAAATATAGTGCAAGTGTTTTATGGAGAAATTTTTGGCAATCATTTTTATTTTGTTTAGCTGCTTTAGGAATTTTTATTGTAGGAGGATTAGCTTGTATAATAGGACTTGTTGTTGCAATTCCACTAATCTACATAGGTATCTATGTATTTTATAAAGATGTTATTGGTTTCGAAGGTGATTCTAATGAAATAGATCAGTTAGGAAATACAAATGATTATCAGAGTAATTACTAATTTATAAATAAAAAATACCGAGCAGTTAAAAATCATTTTTGGCTGCTTTATTTTTTTGTTGTTAATTTTGCATAAATTTTTAAGAAAACAATATGTCGAAAAATCTCGTAATTGTTGAGTCCCCAGCAAAAGCTAAAACCATTCAAGGTTTTTTAGGTAAAGACTTCATCGTAGAATCAAGTTTTGGTCACGTAGTAGACTTACCAAAAAAAGGAATGGGTATTGAAATAGAAAATCATTACAAACCAATATATGAAGTAACACCAGATAAAAAAGAGGTTGTTAGTAAGCTTAAAAAGTTGTCATCTAAAGCAGAAACAATTTGGTTAGCTTCCGATGAGGATCGGGAAGGAGAGGCTATTTCTTGGCATCTATACAATGTTTTAGACTTAAAGAATAAAGAAACTAAACGTATTGTATTCAACGAGATTACTAAAAAAGCTATAGAAAGAGCTGTAGAAAATCCACGTCAAATAGATATTAATCTAGTTGATGCTCAACAGGCACGTAGAGTTTTAGATAGATTGGTAGGTTTTGAGATGTCTCCTATTTTATGGAAAAAAATTAAGCCAGGTTTATCAGCAGGACGCGTACAATCAGTTTCAGTACGACTTATTGTTGAAAGAGAGAAAGAAATACAAAATTTCACTCCAGTTTCTTCTTATAAATTTATAGCAATTTTTGAAACGAATGAAGGAAAAACATTAAAAGCGAATTTAACAAAAGATTTTTCTACTCTACAAGAGGCAGAAGATTTCTTAAATTCATGTATTAATGCAGATTTTAAGGTTACAGATTTACAGAAAAAACCTGCGAAAAGAACTCCTTCAGCACCTTTCACAACATCAACATTACAACAAGAAGCATCTCGTAAATTAGGTTTTTCTGTTTCTAGAACAATGCGTGTAGCACAACAGTTATACGAATCAGGACATATTACTTATATGAGAACAGATAGTGTTAATTTATCTGATGATGCTCTAGCTGCAATAAAATCTACTGTAGAGACTGAATATGGTAAAAATTATGTTGAGATAAGAAAATATAAAAATAAAAATTCTTCTGCACAAGAGGCTCACGAAGCAATTCGTCCAACACATTTTGAGAATCATACAATTAATGCAGATGATTCTATGTGTAAATTGTACGAATTGATATGGAAAAGAACTGTATCATCTCAAATGGCAAATGCAGAATTGGAACGAACAATCATTGATATAGATAACAATAAAAATAAATTTATTTTTCAAGCAAAAGGAGAAGTAATTGTTTTTGATGGTTTCTTAAAAGTATATCAAGAGTCTCATGATGATGAAGACGTCGATGATGATAAAGTTTTATTACCAAGTGTTAAAATCAATGAAAAATTAATAGCTGATGAAATTAATGGAACAGAAAGATTTACAAGAGCACCAGCGCGATATACCGAAGCATCATTAGTAAAAAAATTAGAAGAATTAGGAATAGGTCGTCCATCAACTTATGCACCAACAATATCTACAATTCAAAAAAGAGAATATGTTGAGGTTGGTGAATTAGATGGACATGAAAGAAAATATACTACATTAACATTGATTGATAATCAGGTTAAAAAAGCTGAATTAAAAGAGATTTTTGGTGCTGATAGAAGAAAATTAATGCCAACTGATATTGGTATTGTTGTGAATGATTTCTTGGTTGACTATTTTAAAAATGTAATGGACTATGATTTTACAGCTCGTGTAGAAAATAGTTTTGATGAAATTGCCGCTGGTAAAGAGAATTGGACACATATGATTGATGAATTTTACAAGAAATTTCATCATGTTGTAGAAGATGTTCAAGAGAATGCTGATCGTGCAACAGGAGAAAGAACTTTAGGTAATGATCCTGTATCAGGTAAAAAAGTACATGCGCGTATTGGTCGTTTTGGTCCAATGATTCAAATCGGAGAATCTGAAGATGAAGAAAAACCACGTTTTGCAAGTCTTCAAAAACATCAATCTATTCATAGCATTACTTTAGAAGAAGCATTAAAATTATTTGAATTACCAAAAACTTTAGGTGAATACAAAGAGCATGAAGTAGAGGTGAACGTTGGTCGTTTTGGTCCTTATGTAAAATTTGATGATAAATACATCTCTATTCCAAAAGAAGAAGATCCAATGGATTTATCTTTTGATAGGGCAATAGAGTTAATTGAAGAAAAATTAAAAGCAGATGCACCAATTGCTCAGTACGAAGGTTTAGATGTAACAAAAGGTAAAGGTCGTTTTGGTCCATTTATCAAATGGAGTGAATGGTTTATTAATGTTCCTAAGCGTTATGATTTTGATCATTTATCACAAGCAGATATTATAGAATTAATAGAAGATAAAAAGAAAAAAGAATCTGAAAGAGTAGTTCGAGAATGGACGGAACAAGAAATTCGTTTAGAAAAAGCAAGATGGGGACGTTTCAATTTAATTCAAGGTAAAGTTAAAGTTGAATTGTCAAAAGAAACAAATCCAGAAGCCTTAACTCTAGCTGAGGTTGAAAAATTGATAGAAGCAGCAAAGCCTGCTAAAAAAACAGCTGCTAAGAAAACAACAGCAAAAAAGACTACAACTAAAAAAGTAGCAACAAAAAAAACTAAATAAAAAGTAATGTATAAAGACTTTTTAAAACCAGTTTCTGAAGAATTACAAGACTTTGCTAAGTCTTGTAATTCTTTTTCGTTAGGAGCATCAATAAAATTTAAAGAAGATTTTATAAAAGATGTATCTATTGATAAAAAAATTGCATTGATTGGAGTTACAGAATCAAGATCAAAACAAAATGATGCAATAGAAGATGTTGATTTTAATTTAATCAGAACTCAATTATATGAATTACAATTAGGAAATTGGAATATTGATATATATGATTTTGGAGATCTTATTTTTTATGACGATAAAAGAGAATCAGAAACTATTTTTGAAAAAGTACTTCATGGCTTATTAAAAGATAAATATATCGTTATTATTTTAGGAGGATCACCAAGTTTGGGTTACTACCAATATCGATCTTACGATGATATTATCAATAAAATTAATTATATATCTGTTGATTCTAAATTAAGATTAGAAAAAGAAGAAGAATATACGACAGATGATAATTATTTAACAAAAATAATTTCTAAAGAACCATTTAATCTTTTGGATTATACCAATCTTGGTTATCAAACATATTTTGTAGCACAAGAAAAACTTGATTTAGTTAATCAATTAAATTTTGAAGTTATTCGTTTAGGAAATTTAATTGATTCTATTCAAGAAGTTGAAATTTATTCTCGAGATGCAAATGCAGCATTAATAAATTTATCGAGTATTCAAGGATCAGATTTTTCATCTTCAAATAATATGACTCCTAATGGATTTTCATCCAGAGAGATTTGTTCTTTATCAAGATACTTTGGTTTTAGTAATAAATTAACTTCTTTATATATTTCTGATTATATAGAAAAATATAAAAAATTGGATCATGTACTCATTGCACAAATACTTTGGTATTTTATTGATGGAAAAAATCATAGTCCAGAAATAAAAAATTTCGAAGACACACAATATTTTGATAAAATTTTTGTTCCTAATGAAGGAGATGATTATATCTTTTATAGAAATACTTTTACCAATCAATGGTGGATAGAAGTAGAAGTTGTTGTGGAAGATAAAAAGAAAAAAGAAATTATTTCTTGTTCTGAGAGAGATTATAATCAAGCCTTGAATGGAGAAATACCAAATAAATGGTGGAAATATTATAAAAAATTTTTTTAAAAAAAATAATATTTAATCAAACTAATTAATAAATTAACTTAATTTGTATTTTTATTAATTGAAAACTAAAGTTATAAAAAAGCTGTATAAAAATAAATCTATAGTAGAATGAATAGAATTTTGGGAAGTGCATTATTAGTGTCCCTTTCTTTGTCATCATGTAAAATGTTAAAAAACAGAGGAAGCAATGATAGGAATGATGGACAGATAGTTTCGAAAACATCTTCGACATGGACACCAGTTCGTCCAAAAGGAATGGTTCCGATTCCTAGTGGATCTTTTGTTTTAGGACAAACAGATTATGATTTTACGAGAACAAATGATGCTCCTGTAAAAACTGTTACTGTAACAGGTTTTTTCATGGATGATACTGAAATTACAAATTCTGAATATCAGATTTTTGTTAATTATGTAAAAGATTCTATTGCACGAACTGCTTTAGCAAACAAAGCTGAATCATTAGGTTTTGATCCAATGAATCCAAATGTAGATGATAGTGGAATAGGAGCTTATGCTTATATTTCTGGTTCTGCAGATGGAGAAGGAACTCCTTATGATGAATATCTTAAGCAAAGTAATACTGGTAGAGATGGACAAAATCTTGATACCAAAAAAATAAATTGGAAACAACGTCTAGAATGGGATAAATATAAATATCCTGATGTAGATTATGCAGAAGTAATGGAGGGAATGTATTACCCACCAGAAGAAAGATTAAATGGAGATAGACGTATTGATACTAGAAAATTAAATTACTCGTATGTAACTGTTGATCAAACTGCTGCTGCAAAGAAAAGAGGTACATTTAGAGTAGATTTTAGAAAAGAACATTCTTTAAATATTTATCCAGATACAACAGTTTGGGTAAGAGATTTTAATTATTCTTACAATGATCCAATGCATCAAGATTATTTTTGGCATAAAGCTTATGCTAATTATCCTGTTGTTGGAGTGAATTGGAACCAAGCTGCTGCATTTTGTGATTTCCGAACAAGATATCATAATACAGCTTTAGCAAATAAAAAGAAAAGAGCACAACAAGTAAAAGTAATTAGCTATCGTTTACCAACAGAAATCGAGTGGGAATACGCAGCTCGTGGTGGTCTAGAAAATGCACCTTATCCTTGGGGAGGCCCATATTTAGCTGATGATAGAGGTTGTTATTTAGCTAACTTTAAACCTAAAAGAGGTGATTACTTAGAGATAAATGATGGTAAAAAAACAGGTTATATGTATACAGCTCCTGTAAAAACATTCCGTCCAAATGGTTATGGATTATATGATATGGCTGGAAATGTAGCTGAGTGGACAAGTTCATCTTATAACAGATCATCTTATTTATTGTCATCATCACTTAATCCTTCTATTCCAACATCAGGAGAATCTAATATGAGTGTTAGAGGTGGTTCTTGGAAAGATATAGGTTACTTATTAATGGTATCTTCTCGTGATTGGGAAAATAAAGATTCAGCAAGAAGTTTTATTGGTTTCCGTACAGTACAATCATATCCAGAAGGATCAAAAATAAACTACAGAAGAACTAAATAAAATAACTATAATTTAAAAAACTAAAAAAAAACATTCATATGGCAGTACAAGCTTCTAAACAAGAACGTTTAACAAATTTTTTATATAATTTCTTTGCCGCAGTTGTAATTATTGGGGCTTTATGTAAAATTACTCATACAAATTTGGGTCCTATTTCTGCTAATATAATCTTAACAATAGGGTTAGTTGCAGAGGCATTTGTATTTATCTATTCTGCATTTTTTGATAAACCAGCAGGAAGTTATGAATGGGAAAAAGCATTTCCAGAATTAGAAGGTAATGCACCTGTACAAAGAAAAGCTGTTGCTGTTGCATCTGCAGGTAATAATTTAACTGTCGAGTTAGATAAAGTTTTGGCTGAAGCTAAATTAGATAAAGAAGTTTTTGAAAGATTAAGAGGTTCATTAGATAAATTTGGTTCAGCAGTAAATGAATTGAATATTACAACTTCTGCTGTAGCTTCTACAGAACAATATAGTAATGAAATTGCTAAAGCATCTACAAATATTAGTGCTTTAAATGAAGTTTATGCTCAACAAATTGAAAATAGCCAAAAACAAGTAGAATTAAATAAACAATTTATTGAAGAAATGCAAAAATCTTCAGGTAGTTCAGAGCAATTCTTAAAAGAAATGCAAGAACTTTCTGCAAATATTAATGCATTAAATAAAGTTTACGGAGGTATGCTTTCTGCAATGAAAAATAACTAATCATTGTATCATTTTTCAATAAATTAACTAAAACATTCATTAATTCTATAAATTATTATGGCAGGAGGTGGTAGATTAACCGGACGTCAGAAGATGATTAACCTTATGTATCTCGTGTTCATAGCTATGATGGCTTTGAACGTAGATCGTGAAGTTTTGAGATCTTTCGAAAGTATAAATACATCATTAGAGTCAACATCAAAATTGACTTTAGAGAATAATAATACGTTTTATAATCAAATCGATTTAAAAGCGAACAGTGATCCTTCTTATGCTGATACAAAAAATCAAGCAGCAGAAGTAAAGAAACAAACGAATGACTTTGTTTCTTATATTGATGGATTGAAAAAGGAATTAGCTGGTGCTGATTTTGTTTCTGGTTCAGAAGATACAGATTATAATGCTTTATCAAATACAGAACCAGTTGTATCTTTGTTTTTCAAAGGAAAAGGAGGTGATGCAGGGAATGAAAAATCTCAAGAATTTGTCAATAAAATAAATTCTTATAGAGAATTTTTAATGAAATTTGCTCAAAAAAGTGCTCAGAAAGCAAGTATTGAAACTCGTTATAATGAATTCTTTGGAACAACTGCTAAATCTAAAAGACAAACTTGGATTCAAGAAAAATTTTATGATCAACCAATGGTTGCAGCATTAACAAATTTATCTAAAATGCAAATGGATGCTCGTACAGAGGAAGGAAATTTAGTAAGAGCATTATTATCAGGTAAATTAGAAGAAAAAATAGAACTTGATGCTTTTCAAGGTTTATTCTTATCTCCTGGTGTTGTTAAAATAGGTGATGACGCAGTATTAAATGTTGTTTTAGGAGCTTATGATAATTCTATCAAAGGTTCTGTTAAAACAAGTGTAGGTGATGCTACAGTTGTAGATGGTAAAGCATCTATTAAATTGAATACATCTACTGTAGGTGTACATCAATTAACAGGTAATATTTCTTATGAATCGAATGGACAAACTAAAACAGTTTCTATTGTTCCTTCTACATACCAAGTAGTAGCTCAAACATTAGATAAAAAAGCTGCTGAAATTATAGAAAAAGATCCAACAGGAGGTTCTATTGTAGCAGATAATTTAAGAGTTGTTTATCGTGGTGTTGTTAATCCTATATCTGCAACAATTAATGGTGCAAATGGTCCAGTAAGTTTATCTCCATCTTCAGGTAGTGCATCTGGTGCTGGAGCAAATAAATGGAATTATACTCCTGGAGGAGGAAATGAAGTTGTATTTACTGCGTCTGCTCGTGCTAGTTCAGGAAAAACTTTATCTGTAAGAGAAACATTCCGTATTAAGCCTGTTCCACCAGCACGTGGAGTTATATTAGGAAAAACAAGTCCTGCTATACCAGATAATGGAGTTGCTGCGCAAACTATTCGTGTCGATTGGCCAGATTTCTTATTCCCAGTTTCTGGAGAAGTTACATCATTTAATGTAAAAGTTCCAGGTCAAGCAACAGTTAGAGTATCAGGTAATAAAATGTCTGGAGCTGCTGGAGCAATTTCAAAAGCGAAGAAAGGAGATGTGATAGGTGTATTTGATATTAAATATAAAACAAATACAGGTTTATCAGGTGAAGCATCATCAATCTCTATTCAAGTACAATAATTTTATAAATTAAAAAAAATAGAATATGAAATATCTTTTGTTTGGTTTAATGAGTTTCTTCTCAACCCTTACAATGGCGCAAAATGTTCTTAATGCTGTTTCGCCAGAACAGTTAAGAAGAGACCGCGAAAATAAAACAAGAGTTGATGAAGCTGGTGATACAATTAGTACAGCACAAGAACCAATGAAATATGGATTTGTTGAAGACAAAGATGTTTTATGGTCAAAGGTTGTATGGGAAGTGATTGATTTAAATGAACGTTTAAATCAACCCTATTATATTTCTGGTGATGAATTAGTACAAGATTCTAAATCATTATATGATGTTTTAGTTGAAGGTATCCGTGATAAAAAAATTACTGAAGTTTATGATGATGAGTTTTTCAAAAACAAAATGACTTATGATCAAATCATGGCTCGTAACGAAAAAAAGGATACTCAACAATATTATTATGATATGATCCAAGCAGGTGAAAAACCTGACGAAGGGGCGATATTTAATTTTAAAATAAAGTCTGATGATGTAAAAATGATCAAGACAAAAGGACTTTGGTATATTGATCGTCGTTTAGGAGAATTAAAGTATAGATTATTAGGATTAGCTTTAATGGGACCTGATGCACAATCTTTAGGAACAGAATTCGCAGATAACTCTTACATTGATTTATTTTGGATTTGGTACCCAGATGCTCGTAAAACTTTAGCAAATTATTCAGTTTATAATCCAGGAAATTCTAATTCAGCAATTAATTTTGATGAGTTATTAAATGCTAGAAGATTTAGCTCGGTAATTTATAAGGCTCAAACAACATTTGGTACAAAAATGTTAGAAGATTTTATTCCAAATGATGCTAAAGCTCAATTAGAAGAACATCATAAAATTAGAAATTCTATTATTCAGACAGAAGCTGATATGTGGAATTATTAATAAGATGAATACAAATAAAAAAAGGGTAGAAATAATCATTTCTACCCTTTTTTAGTTATATAAAAACTGATTATAAGATTAAACTGAAAAGTTCTCTTGTATTAGAACAGTTATTTTTTTTCAAGATATTTCTTCGATGTGTATCAATAGTATGCTTACTTAATTTCATTGCATAAGCAATATCTTTACTTGTATAACCTCTAAATAAATAATTTACTATTTCTTCTTCTTTTGGTGTTAATAATAAAATCTGCTTATTTGAATTAAGTATATCCGTCAAATTTTTATTTAGATGTAATATATTTAATTCTGGTCGTCCACCAATTTTTATTTGTGAGATATCAGTAGCAAGACAAAAAACACTATTTGGAAATGAATTATCACCTAATTCAAAGAAAAAATGTTGAAGATGTATTTGGTGTAATTTTTTTTCTGAATCATAGACTCTAAAATCATAGTTGAACTTATAATTCTTTCTTTTATCTTCATCAATATATTCAGAAAAATTAGAAATTTTTTGTTGAATTTCAATTACTGCATCTAAGTCATCAGGATGAATTATTTTTACACAAAGTTCTGCTGTATATTCATTTTTAGAATAGCCAAGAACGTTTATACATTGTTCGGATACATATTCAAAATGTCCAGAATGTGGATTTATAACATAAACAAAATATCCTCCAATTGTAAATGTATCAAGTATGCTTTTATATTCTCTTAATTTTTCTATTTGAGTAACTAATGAAGATAAATCTGATTTATCAGTATTTTTTTTCCACGATTGTTTAACTTTTTCAGTATATATTCTTAACTTGTTTTCATCCATTCTACATCATTTATCGCTTTCTTTTATAAAAATAGCAGTTTACTACCTATTTATGAGTATTTTTTTAATAAAACTTTAGAGTATTTTTACATTTTAAATTTGTAATTAGAATTTAATTATTAACCAACCTAAAATTTATATATCAGTGTTCTAATTGAATACAAAAAAAAATGAGCTCATTATGAGCTCATTTTTGATTTATATCTTTTTATAATTTTTATAATAAAGATTTTACTTTTGCAATAACAGCTGTAGAATCTATTCCATATTTCTTCATTAAGTCAGAAGGAGTTCCAGATTCACCAAATTTATCTTCAACAGCAACAAAAGCTTGTTTAGTTGGTAATTTCTGAGCTAAAACTCTAGCAACAGATTCACCTAAACCACCAAGAATGTTATGTTCTTCTGCAGTAACAATTTTACCCGTTTTCTTTACAGAATTTAAAATAATTTCCTCATCTAATGGTTTAATAGTATGAATGTTGATTACTTCACAAGAAATACCTTCTTTTTCTAACTCTGCAGCAGCAACTAAAGATTCCCATACTAAATGTCCTGTAGCTACAATTGTAACATCAGTACCTTCATTCATAAGAATACCTTTACCTATTTCAAATTTTTGATCTGCAGGAGTAAATACAGGAACAGCAGGACGACCAAATCTTAAATAAACTGGACCATCATATTCAGCAGCAGCAATTGTAGCAGCTTTGGTTTGATTATAATCACATGGATTGATAACTACCATTCCAGGTAACATTTTCATTAAACCAATATCTTCTAACGTTTGATGCGTAGCTCCATCCTCACCTAATGTTAAACCAGCATGAGAAGCTGCAATTTTTACATTTTTGTTTGAATACGCAATTGATTGACGAATTTGATCATAAACACGAGCAGTAGAAAATTCAGCAAAAGTTCCAGTAAAAGGAATTTTTCCTCCTATTGTTAAACCAGCAGCAATTCCCATCATATTAGCTTCAGCAATACCTATTTGGAAAAAACGATCAGGATTTTCTTTAATAAATTGGTCCATTTTTAATGATCCAATTAAATCAGCACATAATGCAACAACATTAGGATTTGTTCTTCCTAATTCAGTTAATCCGTCACCGAATCCACTACGTGTATCTTTTTTTTCTGTATATGTTAAATCTATCATTTTTAATGTTTTTTAAAGGCTCAACCTTTGTATTGTAAATTGTGGTCTTGTTTTAGTAATCTTTTAATTCTGTTTCAGGATTTTGCTCCAATGCATTTGCTAATTGCTCATCATTTGGTGCTTTACCATGCCAAGAGTGGCTTCCCATCATATAATCAACTCCATTACCCATTTCTGTATGTAATAAAATTGCAACTGGTTTTTTATTTCCAGTTAAAGATTTTGCTTCTTCTAAAACAGCAATAATTTTTTCAATATTATTACCATCTTTTTCTTCTAAAACAATCCATCCAAAAGCTTCAAATTTAGCTTTTAAATCACCTAAAGGTAAAACCTGATCAGTATCACCATCAATTTGGCGACCATTGTAATCTACAGTAGCTATAATATTATCAACATTTTTACCAGCAGCATACATCAAAGCTTCCCAAACCTGACCTTCTTGTAATTCACCATCACCATGTAATGTATAAACTAACTTATCATCATTGTTTAATTTTTTTGCTTGTGCAGCTCCAATAGCAACAGATAAACCTTGTCCTAAAGAACCAGATGCAACTCTAATTCCTGGAAGACCTTCATGTGTAGTAGGATGTCCTTGTAAACGAGAATCTAATTTTCTGAAAGTAGCTAATTCACTTACAGGAAAAAATCCTGAACGTGCTAATGTGCTATAAAAAACTGGAGAAATATGTCCGTTTGATAAAAAGAATAAATCTTCTCCTTTTCCATCCATAGAGAAATCAGAAGAATAGCTCATTACTTTACCGTATAATGCTGTTAAAAATTCAGTACAACCAAGAGATCCTCCTGGGTGACCGCTATTTACAGCATGTACCATTCTCAAAATATCTCTTCTAGTTTGTTGTACCTGTGTTTGAAGTTCTTGAAGTGTCATTGTTTGTTTATAAAAAATTTCGTAGCAAAATTAATCCTTTTTTATTCGGTAAAAAAATGATAAATAAATGTTTTCAATGATTTCGTACTAGAAATAGCATTTTATTCATTTCACTTAAAAAATATTTTGGGCAAACCCTTCGGGACAGGCTTTCTCGTTCCCAATCTTTGCTAACAATAAAAGAGGATATTTTATAAAAATAGAAAATGCTAGCAAAGGATTTCCACTTCAATCCTTTTTGTAATTTCTTGTTAAATAAAGTAGAGATTAATAACAAAAGTAGATTCAAGTTTTAGCTTAAATAGATAATTTATTTTAAGAAGTTGTTTAATCGAATTGTTTTATTTGAATTGTCTCTCATAATTGTCTTTAGTTACGAATTTGCAATAGTGATTGAAGCGGCATCCTTTTATAATTGGATGCATTTTCGGCTTTGACTCAATAACCAATTATAAAAGATATAGAGAAAAGCACGCTGCGAAGCAATTGCCCAAAAAATAAATATAATTTAAAAAAATGTTAAACAACTATGTATAGCTAGGGTAATTGTTTTTTTGAATTGTATGTAGGGAAATTATATCGAAATCGAATGGTATTTTACAATTTCATTAAAAACCTTATTTCCATAATTTTTCGGCTTCATTTTTTGTTAATACTTCAATTTTATTTTTCATAGCATGAACTTTTATAAGAGGAAATTCAATTTGATTTTCTCCTGTCAAGATAACTTCTTTATCTATTACTTCACTTATTTTGTACATAAAGTCTACTATTTTTTCATAATCTAAAATTTTTTTTATTTCACGAGGCTCAATATCAAATTCTATTTGTTTATCCCAAAAGAAATGTGTGTTGATGCTAATTTGGTCAATTTTTATAGTAGCTATTCTAGATTCCAAATTTTCATTATCACTTGTCAATAATTTGGTAACATATTCCTTATCTATTTTATTTATGATTATATTTTGTCCATGTTTACCAAATTTTATTGAATAGTTATTGTTTAAAAAATCAATCATATTTTTCCAATCTTCGATATCTACTTCTTTAATATAAATGTCTAGTAAAGAGCCATCAGTCTTAAATATCCATTTTATTTTTTCCTAATCAGTTATTTTTATATGTGTTACTAAATATTTGGTTTTTGAATATGGTATTAAATTATTCTTCCACAATAGTTCGGAAGGTAAGGTTAACTCTAGGATTTTTAATTTTTTTGGTAGGAGGTAAGCGATGTAGCCAATAAGTTTGTGTTGTTCCTTTCATCACTAATAAACTTCCATGTTCTAAAAATAGTTCTATCTTCTCTTTCGAATCTTTGTGTTTAAAAGCAAATTTTCTTTCTGCACCAAAACTTAATGAGCCAATAGCACCATCTTTTTTTAAATCTTTTTCACCATCACTGTGCCAAGCCATTCCTTCTTCACCATCATGATAAAGGTTTAGTAAACAAGAATTATATGTTTCTCCCGTTTCTTTTTCGATTTTCTTTTTCAGAATTAATAATTCTTTAGTCCAAGGTAAAGCATGTTTTGTGGTATTAGAATAGGTATATTCAAATGGTTTTTCTCCGTACCAAGCAACTTTACGCTTTGTGATAATTTTTTTTCCAAAAACAATTGCTTCATCATTTTTCCATTGAATAGTATCAAACAATTTTTTATAAAAAAAATCAGCTTCTTCTTTGGTGAAAATATGACCATAATAATATACAATACCATCTTTTGGTAACCAATTTCTTGATCCATCTATGTTTTGGTTAAATAAGTCGTAGTTCATTTTTTTGTGAATTTATTTTTAATTAATGTTTAATTAATCAGGTTAAATTCTATTTTAATTCCATTGAATAAAGTGTATTCTAATTTTATGAAGCCATATGTTTCATTGAAATAAGAAATTAAGATACTTTTACCTATTTCTGATGTAGCAGAGGAATAAATTTTTAGAGATTTTAAATTTCCTAAAGGTGTTTTTATTATTTTTTCACCTATAATTTCGTAATCATATTTTAGTAATAGTCTATTTTCCCAAGTTCCCCACCTTTTATCTGACCAATAGTTTCCTATGCTCATAGCATCATTCCATTTGTAACCTATAGGTTTATTTAATATAATATATGGAAAAGGACAAGTTTCTAATGAACGTAAAAAACCAAATCTTGGCGGATGTATCCAAATATTTTGGTTGTTTTCTACTAACCCTGTGGAGGTTTTAAACATAAGATTTGGAATGCTATAATAACTAATTTCTGTTTGGTTTTTATTAGTTCTTCCTTCAAATAATTTTGGTTTTAGAACTTCTAATGCAATATTTTTTATAGCATCATTTGTAGAGGATGTAAGAGAATCAATATTTATTTTAGATAAATAATAGTTTTTATTATCTATTTTTATTTCTACATTAAAGTTATATCTATTTTTTATTTGGTAAATTTTATTGTTTTTATCAACTTTTGATTTTTCTATAAATACATTATCATATTGTTGAGAAATTACGAATGTTGAGAAAAATAAAGGTATAAAAAGTAAATTTATATTCATGATTAATTTTTTTTATACAATGTAAGAATTTTTTAATTTAAACCGCTTAATAAAAATTTAATCTCATTATACGAATATAATTTATGTTTTCTTGCTCGTTCATTGTTCAGAAATTATGGTACAAATATCATTGTATGAATGTAATTACAAAATCTGAAACTTGCTATTTTAATAACTCCTTAAATTCATTTTCTGTTCCATTGAAAATATTTAAATCTACATATGTTTTTATCCCTTTTAAATGAGCTCTATTTGCATATTGCCATATTAGCCACTTTTTATTACCTATTATTTTTGGTCTTTTAAAAACATCTCTAAACCATAATTCATTATCTAAAAAATTATCAATTAAAAATTCATTATAAAATTCCTCGGTTACATATAGTATAGGCTTTTTATTGTATCTCTTATAAATAAGGTTCTCAAAAATTTCGATTTCATTAATTACATCTTGCTTTGATTTATTTAATTTGCAATTGCCTCCAAATTCTAAATCAATAACAGGAGGTAAACTATTTTTCTCGATAGGTACAGTATTTATAAAATTATCTGCTTGTTCTTTTCCTGATTTACAAAAAGTAAAAAAATGATATGCTCCTACAGGAAAATTATTACTTTTTGCAGACTTCCAATTATGCTGGAATTTTGAGTCTTTAAAATCACCTCCTTCTGTAGCTTTTATATAAACAAAATGAACTTTTGTTTTATCTATTTCATTCCATTCTATATTCCCTTGATGATTTGAAATATCAATTCCTTGGATTGGAAATTCTTTGAAAGATGGATAATTAAGTCGTAAGAAACCTTTGTAAAATAGAAATCCTATGATTAATAAGATTGTAAAAAATAAGACTAAAATTTTTTTAAATATCATTTTAATTAGAAGATTCTTTATATCGATTATTTTTCTAAGTAGCTTGTCGAAGAATTTTGACTATTGAAACGAAATCTGTAAATAATTTATGTTTCGACGAGCTCAAAATCACATGATTAATCCAAATTGTAATTTTCTATTTCTTATAATTAGGAATAATTTTAAGAGAGTTTACGAAAATAGTATCTTGATTTTCAATGTTAAAAGAACTGTTATTTTTTTCATATAAAAATGTTTTATAATCAGTTTTTTGATACTTATAAAATTCTGTAATGCTACTCGGATTTGCTTTGAATATAAAATTAGCAACGCTATCTATTTTAGAGTTTTTGACTAACTTTAGATTTATCTTTTTTAATTCTACTGAATCTATTTCAGAGTTTGGTAAAGGATTTAATTTATTTATGTTTTGTAAACTATCTTGTGTAATTGCAGTTTCTGCAATTGGTGGTGTTGGTATGGGATTAGTTTTAGGTAATATGAAGAAATAAGTAACTAACAAGCTAACTATAATCAATCCTAAAAATAAACTCAAAATTTTAAAAACAGAAGAATTAGAAGTTTTTGACTGATGTTGAGATTGTATTTTATTTTCACTAAAATGATAGAGAGTACTATTATTATTCTCTATTTTAGGTAGATTTAAATTAGAAGAAACTTCAGGTTTTTTTAATGAAGAAATCAGTTGAAGTTCATCTTTATTTTGAATACTTTTTAAAAAGATATTTTTATTTTCTACATACAATTGTTGAACAGTTTCTAATTGTTCATTTTTTTGTAATAAATGTACAAGCTCATCTATTTTAGACGAAAAAATAGAATACTTTTGGTTAATTGTATTTAAATCAGTTTTTGAATCTTGAATTACTTTCTCGTTTTCTTTTTGTTTTAATTCATTTTGTTCAATCTGAATTTTAAGCTTTTCTACAAGAGCTTTTCTATCAACTTCTAAACTATTTTTTGCTTGTTGAAAATCATTTATTTTAGATAGAATTTCTTGTTTTCTTTTTTCTTTTACCTCATCAATTATTTTTTTAAAACCTTCTTCATCTGTTATTTCAAAGATTTTTTTCGAATTTACATATTCAGCAATTTCTTTGTCTTGTGTAAAATAAATTGTATCATATTCACTCAATAAATCCAATGATTTTTTGAAATATGATTGTAATTGATTTAATGATGTTAAACAATAAACAACAAGAATTTTATTCGAATTTTGATTAAAATTAACACAATCAACCGTTTTAAGGTTATAATTTATTTTATCAAAATCTTTGGGCTGAGTTACCGAAAAATCTCTTGAATGATTTATAATAAGAGTTTCATTATTCAAATTTTTTTCGATGAGGTTTTGATGAAAATCATTCAGTAAATTAATACTAATACTTTCTTCAGTAATTTGATCAATAAAAGATAAACCAGAACCAATGAAAGAACCACTTCTATCAGAATTTGGTTCTTTAGCGTACGTGTAAATCGTGTAAGAAATGATTTTATTTGCTCCTATGTTATCTTTTCGAATAGAATATAATTTCGTATTCGGAAATAGCATAATTGCATTTGTATTCAAATCAAACTTTTTAATACTTTGTGCAATAGTTTTGTCTTCTAGAAATAAGAAAGATTGGTTAAACCCATTCGGGCTACCAAAAGTCCCAAATACTGAAATAAAGTAATTGTTATTCATTAATTTTTAAAACTAAATTTTAAACGCTCCCAAAATGTACCTTCGTAATCTAAATCATAACCAACAATGTTTTTATATATCCATTTAGATAATACTTCTGCTGTCGAAAGATTTAGTAAACTAATTTTTTCTTGCCCGCTAGAATTTGTAATGCTACCAATCGTATAGTAAGATTTACTTAAACCATATGTATCTATTCGTTGGGCAGTCATTGGTAATCTATCGTAAATAAAATTATCTAATTCTTCAGCACTTTCAACATCCATTTTACCAGATTTATCCCATTTAGAAATAACTAAAACAAGGTTAATTGCTTTTATGTTTTTCCCTTTTCTTTCTAATTCATCTATAAATTCGTTGATTAAAGCATCTTCTTTGTGTGCAGAATCATAACTTGTAACTACAATAAAAGTTAATGGAATATTGGCGTTCAAATAAGATTCTATACTACTATGATAATTTCCACCACGTCTTATTTCATTATGATTTTCTCCAGAAGTTTCTAGAAATGTAAGATTGATAGGATGTACTTTTTTCGATTTATTATTTGGCTCAAAAACTAAATCCAATCGAGTAACTTGATCGCGTGTTGTTCTATTAGGTAAAATACCTTGTCGAATATTTTCGAAAAAATCTGATAATAATACATTAGCTTCTTTAGAATTCGGTGTACCGATTCTTGGTCTAAGAACGCCAGCTTGCGATTTTAGATAATATAACATTGACGATAGAATTACAGATTTTCCCGATTCGGCAGTACCGAAGAAAAAAATGAAATTACTATCCTTATTTTTCAATTCGTTTGATGTTCCTTTTGCCATTGGTACAAAATCATCATCACTTTTTTGATGATTATCAAAAGAAAAAGGTTTTAATTCTTCTTCATTATCAAAAGATAATGGTTTCAGATTTTCGTTATCATCCATCATAAAATTAGTTATTAGGGATTAAAGTTTTACCACTTCTTTTGTTATTAAACACACTACCTCCATTTCCATTGTTTCCATTATTTTTTTGGTCTGTAACAAGTAAAATAATAATTACGATAACAAAATCTAATAAAATACAACCAGCTAAAACCACAAATTGGTAAATTCCGAAGTTTTTAATTGCATGTTCAAATGCAAAACCAATTTTACCAACTTCTTGTGTTTGTGAAACAAGTGGTTGAAATTCAAATTTTTCTTTACCAAGAACAGTTTGCGCTCTATTTCCTAGTTTGTTGTATTCTGATAATGATTCATCAATAAGACCTTGTGATTTTTCGTCTTGTTCTTTTTTAGGTAAGATTAATAAATCCTGAATTTTTTTGTCCCATTTTACAGCAGCATTATCCAAATCTGTTTTCAAAGATCTTTCATCAGGAGATAAGTCAGAAATAATATTATCAATTTGTTTTCCCATTCTTTCAGCCAAATCTTCATAGTCGTTTCCAACAGGAGTTAATAAATCAACTTTTTGACCAGTCAATTTTTCAATATCTTTTATAAGAGATTGTGCTCTTGTTCCAATTCCTAAATTTCCTGGATCCTTAATTTGTTCAATTAATTGTTTTTTCTTAATCTCTATATTTTGTGTCGTTTCTTTGTTGTATTTATAACTCAATTTCGACTCAACATTATTTTCTAAATCAGTGTACGATTTATCGATATCACGAAGCTCGGTTGTATAAATATCCGTTCTCATAAATCGTGTATACAAAGCATTAAAGTTTGCAATAAAACAAAAAAAAGCAATAAAAATATAAATCCCAACAAGACTGCCAGTTGGTTTACCTTCTAATTTTGCATTTCTCAGCATCCAACACAAGAAAAGCAATAATAATGATAATACTAAAGCAATAATAAATGATGCTGGCCCAAAAATTTGTTCTAACCCCAGCCAAGTCTGATAAAAACTAACGCTGATTAATAAGAGTGCAAGAATCCCCAAAAATAGGTCAGTTGGAGTAATCGATTTATTCATAATTAAATGTTATTTAGTATTTTGATAAAACAAAAATATAAAAATTAACGATTTGTAAACCAAAAGTTTTAATTATTATGAATAAATAAATAATTCAATTAATTTGATGTATAGGGTTTGTAACAATTTCACTTGTTAATTCTAGAATTTTTAGTCGAATTGAAGTAAGTTTAAAATATAAAAGTTTTTTGGGCAAACCCTTCGGGACAGGCTTTCTCGTTCCCAATCTTTGTTAGCAAGAAAATAATGTATTTTTCTAAAAAAAAGAATTGCTAACAAAGGATTTCTACTTCAATCCTTTTTGCATGAATAAAAAATACCTGTTGTGCATTTTG
>DJDD01000192.1 GCA_002430925.1 Flavobacteriales bacterium UBA5933 | reverse complement strand
TTTTCTTGTTTTAGATTTAATTTAACTTTATAAAAATCTTCATGTTTTAATAAGAAACATTTTAAATTCACTATTTTAAACCATTTTTTTTAGCCCAGTTCTAAATAAATATTTTTCATTATATCTCTATGTAGTTTTGAAAAAAAAACTATGGGACAGATGAAAATTAGTTTAGTTTTTGACAGAATGAAAAGACTAAATAAGAACAAAAAGGGATTAATACAGATTTGTTGTTACTTGAATGGTAAACGCACTTATTTTTCAACTGGAATACATGTGAAACCAGATGAATGGGATGATAAATATTCTATTGTTAATAGTAAAAATAATGATTATGAAGAGCTAAATGAAGAGCTTGATGAGCAGATGTCAGAATTAAAGGATTCAATAAGATTTAGAAAACAAAAAGGAGATAAGATTTCTTTAAAGAATTTAAAAGAAATTAAAGAAGTTGGAATTTACACTTCATTTTACAAATTTATGGAGGATGAGATTGAGAAAGGTTTATTAAAAGAATCGACAAAGAAATCTCAGAGGAGAACATTATTGGTTTTGAATGAATTTAGGAAAGATTTAGATTTTAAAGAATTAAATGTTTCCTTTTTAATGGATTTTGAAAGATATCTAAATCTTCAACATTTAGGAACAAACACAATTTATAAATACTTTAAGAATATTAGAACATATGTTAATCTTGCTATTGTAAAGGATTTTATGGAAATAAATGATTATCCATTTAAAAAATTTAAATTACGCCAAGTAGAAGGAAATCGAGATTTTTTAAGTCCTGATGAATTGAAAAGACTTGAGAATTTAAATTACTCAGATGACAATATATTAAATAAAGTTCGAGACATATTTCTTTTTTCTTGTTACACAGGAATTAGATTTTCAGATATTGTTCGATTAAAAGACGAAGACTTCTCTAAAGTTGGAGATACTTATTGGTTAACCTTTGATATGTTGAAATCAGAGAGAAAAAATGATTCTTCTACAAAAAAGATTTTACGTTTACCTATAAGTAAATTGTTCGATGGAAAACCTGTTAGAATTTTTGAGAAATATAAAGGTGAGAAAAAATTTATGTTTGATGATTTTGTTAATTCTGAAATTAATAAACATCTTAAATCAATTGAAACTAAATTAAAATCAGGAAAGAAAATAAGTTTTCATGTTGCTCGTCATACATGTGCAACTAATTTAATATATCATGGATTGCCAATTTCAACAGTCCAGAAAATTCTTGGTCATGATAAGATTGAAACTACTCAGGTTTATGCAAAAGTTTTGGATATAACTTTATTAAATGATTTAGATAAAATAGATTTTAAGTAAATAGTTATATTTACATTAGATTTAGTATAATGAAAAAGATTAAGCCAAAATATTATTTAAATAAAAGTTTAAAACCTAAAATTGAGGATGGAATTGAAAAATATCCCGTGTACTTTAGATTTAATCTGAATGGAAGTAATCATCGAATAAAAAGTCAATTAATTGATTATTTATCAAGTGAAGAGGAACTCGATAATTATCATTATGAAATTATTGATGAAACAAAATCTTTAAACTATTTATATAATAGATTTAGAGAAAATTATTCATTTTCAAATTTTGAAAATGATATGAACATAATTTCTTCTTCTCAAATATTAGGTGAACCTAATGATGATAAATATACATATTTAGAAAAAATTAAGACTTCTGAAATTTTATCTCCTGATAATCATGGTTATAATAGAAAAATATTTCAAAATAATAGCTTAGCTATACTAGAAGAGAATTATAGAAATGAATTAATTAATTTTATTTCTGACAGAACAGGTTTAACAAAAGATTTTCTTAGAAACTTTTTAATAAAAGAATTTAAAAATAAAACATTAGAATTACCTACTTTTTTTATAGATGATATTAAGTTAGATAAAAAGATAAAAAGCTATAATATGTATATTGATTTTGCTAATAAGAATAATTTAACTGTAAAAAAATGGTATACAGATAATTATAACGATAAATTTAAAAAAGAATATGGAGAATTAGCTTATCAGGAAATAAAAAAGATCTTTGATGAATTAGTTGATAACCAGTTAAATGTTAAAAAGTAAAAAATAGGGAATAATATATTTTTATAACCAAAATATATTTATATATTTGGATATCAATCACTGTAAAGATATTTTTTTACATTAAATAGGGAATAATTTAATTTTATAACCAATGAATGAATTTCAATTTACAACCGTTACTGTTTCAAAGTTGGAATGGGACAAATTATTAAACACAATGGATGTGTTGAATGAAAAGGTTTCAAAACTTGTTACTAAACACGACAAGGAATTGTTAACTAAAAAAGAAGTAATGCAATTACTAAAAATTGGAAGGACAACTTTAGATAGATATATCGATGAAGGTATTTTAACTGAAGTAAAATTAGAAAAAGGAAAAAGAGGATATATTAAATATTCTCAAATTACAGACCTTATGCACAAAGAAAATAAAAAGCGATAATCAAATAAATTTGAATATCACTTTTTAAACAGTATTAACATGTTATGTCTTATACCGTTCTCGCAAAGCAAATATAAGGCATAACATTTAAAATCTGAAGATTTATGAATGAAAATGCTATGTCGAATTCTATTTTCGACAAGATTGAGTATTATCTAAATTCAACTTATTTCATACGGTTCAATAATATCAGTTTGACATACGAATTCACTTCAATCAATTCTCAAAAATGGGAAGAATTAAATGTGGACAGATTATTTATTGAACTAGAGAAAAAAGGAATTAAGATTTCGTATGATAAACTATTGATTTATCTAAAAGCGAGTATTGAGCATTATAATCCAATTGAATTTTATTTTCATCATCAATTGCCAATTTGGGATTGAAAGGATTATATTGAAGAATTTTGTTCTAAAGTTGAATTAAGTAATGATGAAGAATTTTTTAAAATTCAGTTTAAAAAGTTTCTGGTAAGAACCGTTTTATGCGGTTGTGAGAAAAAAATTGTCAATAAAAATGCAATTATTTTCTACAGTCCAAAGCAAAATATCGGAAAAACAACATTTATTCGATATTTATGTCCGTCAGTTTTACAAGATTACATTACAGAGAATATTAGCAATGATAAAGACTCGATAATCAAAGTTGCTACAAATCTATTTATTAATCTTGATGAAATGCAAAATTTTATGTCAAATGATTTAGATTTTGTGAAATCACTTATTTCGAAAGAAATGATAAATGAACGTCTACCTTATGCCAAGAAATCAGAACGAATTATTAGAAGAGCAAGTTTTCTTGGTTCTACAAATAGAGCACATATTTTAAAAGATAATTCAAATGTTCGTTGGTTAGTTTTTGAAATTTTATCATTTGATTTTTCATATACCAAAATTGATATTGATAAAATTTGGAGTCAAGCCTATCATTTGGCATACAAAGACAATGATTATAATCCATTCCTTACTTCTGAAGAGTTAAATTACAACGAAGAAAAGAACAAGCGTTTCAGAGCCTTTTCAAGAGAGGAAGAAGAGTTATTATCTTTTATTGAAGAAGGAAAATCAGAAAATGATTTTATCACAGCTACAGAACTTTGTTTCAGTTTGAGAAAAGTATTTGTTAATAAGAATCCTGTCACATTAGGAAAACTTCTAAATAACATTGGGTTTAAAACTAAACGAATTGGGGTTGAACGAACGAAGATGTATCAAATAAGGTTCACTGATTATTACCACAATTTTTTAAAAATCTAAAAACAAGTTATTCAACCTATTCATCTTATTCAAACTCTTTATTAATAAAAGTTTCATCAGAATAAGTTAAATCAAATTAATTATTCATTCCTATTCAGTTCAAGTAAACTTGAACAAGAAGAGTATGTTTAAAATTGAACATGAATTATTTTGTAATAATGATGAATAGTGAGTAGAATAGCTTGGTTAGGTTAATATTAATCTTTAAAAAAATATTATATGAATATTCAACAAATTAATAGTTTAGATTTTGTAGAAATTCTTTCACAAAAAATGGGTTTGAAACCAGAAAAAATGAATTCTAAATCAATTTGGTTTAAATCACCTTTTCGACCAGATGAAAGAACTGCGTCATTTCACATTTCTCAAATATATGAATATGATGTTTGGTTTGATCATGGAAATGGATTAGGAGGAAAAATCGTTGATTTTTTTATTCATTATCTAAATACTGATATAAAAGGAGTTTTAAAATATTTCAATTCAACAATAATTCAAGTTCCTAAGAACTATTCACCTCAAAAGTTTACAGTAAAAAGAAAAAATTCGATAGAAATCTTGAAAGCAAAAACTTTATATAACTACAAGTTAAAAAGTTATTTGCATTCAAGAAAAATCACTTCTAAATCATGGAAATACATCTTTGAAATTGAATTTCTTATCAATCAAACTCATAAGATTTATTCGATTGGATTTAAAAATAACTCCAATTCTTTCGAATTGAGAAATTCTTTTTTCAAAGGTTCGTCAGGAAAAGATATTACAACAATAATGAATAATTCTAAAATTATAAAAGTATTTGAAGGGTTTATTGATTTTCTAAGTTTTATTGAATTAACAGATAATGAAAAACAATATGATTATTTAATAATGAATTCAACTTCATTGACGAATAAAACAATTGAATATCTAAGAGCAAATCAATTTCAAGATATCCATTTGTACTTAGACAATGATAAAGCAGGAAATCTATGTACAGAAGAAATATTAAACCATTTTTCAAATGCTTTAGATGCAAGAAAGAAATATCAGTTCTATAAGGATTTCAATGATTTTCTTATCCACAATTAAAAATTGACGATAAAAAATCATTGAAAGAATCTTTTTTATTTCACAAGTGAAATAGGCGGTTTTTTGAGAGCAAGATGTCGGTTTGTCAGACAATTCGCTCCGCTTCATTCTCTTCCAAACCGAATCTTGCTTTCTCCTTGTCAGTCGAAAGATTTTAAAATCGTAATAAAAACATGAATGATTTAGAGCAATTATTGAATGAAATAATTCAAAAAGGAAAAGATACTTTTCAGGATTATAAAACTGAAAAAATAGATAATAAAACAATTCGAATTAGTATTCGAATAACAGAAAGGGAAAATAACCAATTAATATTTATTTGCGAACAATTGGGGATTTCTAAATCACAGTTTTGCCGTCAATTAATGTTTCGAAAATATAAATTACCACAAACGAATAAAGAAACTTTAATCGTAAAAAAAGAACTGGCGAATGTCAATTTTAAATTGAAACGATTAACTAACCTAATTAAGGTAAAAGATCCACAATTGAATCAAGAAATATGGAGTACAATAGAGTTTATTAAAAACTTAAATAATAATATTAAATGATAGTAAAAGTAAGAAGTGTAAAAGGTTCTGCAAAGTCTATTGATTATATACAGAATGATAAAGGTTTTTCTATGGAAATAGACAGAAACGGTTTGTTTGGAGAAAATGGCATTGAAATTCATAAAGAATTTCGAGAGGTCCAAAAATTAAATGAGCGTTGCAAAAATAATACAATTAATATGGTGATTTCACCTCCAAAAGAATATACGAAGGATTTTAAACTTGAAGATTGGCAAAAATTAGGAACTGATTATTTAGAAAAATTCAAGTTAGATGAGAATCAATTTATATCATGTTTACATCAAAGTCGAAATAATGACCATTTACATATTATTGCCAATCGAATTGATTACAATGGAAAAGCAATTGACGCTAATTACATAGGCTTGCAAGGGCAAAAGCTGGCTAATGAAATAAGTAAAGAGCGTGGATGGAAAACAGCGAAAGATTTTTCTAAAGAACAATTGAAACAAGGAAAAGATGAAGCTAAATCTGTTTTGAAATCCGAATTAATGAATTCTAAAAATACTTCAATTGATAAATTAAAAGAAAGTCTAAAAGAGAAAGGTTTTGAATTGGATATTCATTCTAATAGGCAAGGAAAAGAAGTTGGTGCTAGATTAATTTCTACAAAAGAGTTAAATCAAAAAAAAATCAAATCTTATAGTAAACTAATTAATCAGCTCAATGAAAAGAATAAAGGCTTTAAGCTTTCTGAACTCGGAAAAGAGTTTAGAATGGAAACCATTCATAAACAATTAGAACAAAATAAAGGACTTGAAAAATCAAGAGATTATGGAAAATCAAGATAAAAAAATAGGAGAATTAAGCATTGGATTATTAAAAGTACTTAATGAAAAAACAGAACAATTAATTAGTTCAATTTCTAAAGTTGAACTAATTATTCAACAACAGAATGATATTGTAGAAAAACAATCAAAAGATTTTGATTTAAAAATGAATCAAATTTCAGAACTAACAAAAAATATCGAAATACCTGAGATTAAATTACCGAATGAACATCAACATTTTATTAATAGAATGGAAATAAAAACAATTGAATTAAAATCGATTTTAAAGAAAAATTATATTAACACAAAGCTTTTAATTGTAGGGCTTTTACTCTGTTTAATTGGATTTTCAAGTTTATTCTATGCTTACTCTATTGCTTTTCAGTCTAAAAATGAAATTGTAACGAGTTATGAATCAAAATTGATTCAAGAAAAACGATTATTAACTGATAATGAAAGAATAAAATATCAGAAAATATTAAATTGGATTGAGAAGAATCCAAATGATAGTAAAAATTTAAGAGAATTTATAAAATAACAGTATGGAAGGTTTGTCATTACTTAGCTTGTTAGGTAAACTATTCAAATATATTTTAATTTTTATAGTTGGATACCTAATTTTAATATTTGCTTACGCAATTGTTTTTATTCCATTTTTGATTTTTATTTCTGATGAAAAGATTCTAGAGTTACGAGCTGAAAAAGCTTATTTTATATTGCCATATATTGATTTTGCTAAGAAATATACTCTTTACAGTATTATTGTTTCAAGTATTCCTGTTTCTTTATGGATAACAGAAATTTTGAAAGGAGACTTTAAATTTCGTTTTATAAAAATAAATTTGATTGTAGGATTAACTTCTTTTTTCATTTTAGGAGGTTCAGTTTTAGTAAAAATGACTTATGGGAATTATGCTTTTAAATATGTTTTTTTCACTTTAGTTGCTTTGATTTATATAAGATTAATCTATTTTATTTTAAAAAAGAAGAAACTCAAACCAAAAATTGAACTCAAAGCTTTATCAAAAACTGAAACCAAAGGGTTTATTTTCGAAAGTGAAAAAGGAAGAATCAATATAGCAAACCCTCAAAGAGGAATATTTGTGCAAGGCGGTGCAGGGAGTGGAAAATCAGTCAATATTTTTGAACCAATTATTTCCCAAATTTCAATTCAAAATTATTCTGGTATTTTATATGATTTCAAAAGTCCTGAACTGATTGATAAAGCTCGATATTGTTATTTAGCAAATAGCTCAGTCAATTTTAAATTAGTTGATTTTAAAAATCCGAATCAAAGTAATCGGGTTAATCCAATTCATCCAAAATATCTAACTAAAAGTATTGTAGCAATCGAATATGCACAAGCTTTAGTAAACAATATGATTCCGGAAAGTATCAAAACAGAGGATTTTTGGGCAAGAAATACGAAGATGATTATTGCAGGAACAATTTGGTTTTTGAAAGAAAAACATCCAAGTTATTGTACGTTACCTCATGTCATTAGTTTGCTTTTACACACAGATGTCTATAAATTATTGGAAATGATTACAGAAGATTATGAAGCTGGAGGAATGGTTACAACTTTGAAAAGTGCAATGGATAGAAAGGCAGAAAATCAAGTAGCAGGTGTTTTGTCAAGTGTTCAGAATGCTTTATCAACGCTGAATAATAAAGAGGTTTTCTGGATTTTATCAGCAAATGAAATTGATTTGAATTTGAATGATAAAGAAAATCCTACTTTTTTAGCATTGGGAAATGATAGTAGTTTACCAAATACTTATGCACCTTTGATTTCATTGATTATTAGTGTTGCGGTTCGGCAAATGAATGTTCCAGACAAACAGAAAAGTATAATTTTATTGGATGAAGCACCGACTATTTTTGTTCCTAATTTAGAACAAGTTCCTGCAACAGGGCGAAGTAATGGAATTTCTACCGTTTTAGGAGTTCAAGATTTTAGTCAATTGATTGATAAATATGGAAAAGATAAAGCTGAAGTTATTATTTCTAATTTAGGAAATCAATTTTTTGGAAGAACAACTAACCAAAATACTGCAAAAATGGTTCAGACGATTTTCTCAAAAGAAGATAGAAGTTTTAAGACTTCAAGTTTTGGAAGTGGTTCAAGTGGAGAATTTATTCATTTTAATACAAATAAGAATAAAGGTAAAAACGAGTCAATTCAAGAACGTGACAGAGTGAAAATTTCAGATATTATTCATTTAAACCCAGGTGAATTTTATGGAATAAATGCTGAAGGAAAGCCAAGGGAATTTATAAAGACTCAATTTATTCAGAATCAAATCAAATCTTATAAAAATCAAAATATTAATATTTCTGATAATGAAATGTCCGATAATTATTTCCGAATTATTGAAGAGAGTAAATCTATTTTAGGATAAATTTGCTAAAAAAAATATGGAAACATTTTGTTCAATAGGAGCTTTAGAATTGATATTAGGGTTTGTGATTATACCGCTTTATTTATTTGTAAGAATTTATTATTATTTTATACCTAGTTTTATTAATGCCTATGTAACTGATAGATTTGAAGTTATAAATGAGTTAAATAAAACTAGGTTTTTAGTTTTAAGTATTTTACTTTTTTGTAGTTTTTTCTTTGGAATATCAAGTACAAAAATAATATTGAGTTTTGATAATTCTCAATTTTCCTTTTTAACTGCATTTAAAATTGAATTTTTAACAATTGTTTTGCTTATTGTTCAATTTTTTATTTATTTTTCAATAGAAAAGAAAATTCCAAATAGCTTAATTTCAATAATTAAAGAGAATTTATCAAATATTAATAATTTTACTTGTGTTAAAAGAATTTATTTATTTAGAATTGACTCAATATTTAAAAGGAAAAAAATCACTGAAGAATCATCAAATACATTTTTATTAAAAAATAGAATATTATTAGAAAAATTTAATGTAAAACTTATAAATCATTCTTTAAGTGAAATTGAAAATATTTGCAAAAAGTATAATGTTTTATTTGCTGACTTTACTCAATTGGAATTATTTGTTTATTTAATAAATAATCAATTTACCAATGCAGATGGATCGCTTATTGATTTAAAAATTTACTTACAAGCAATAAATTCTCGAGAGCAAAATGATAAAAAAACGGTAAGTGAGTTCTTACGTAAGCTTATTGTTTTTGAAAAGTCTGATAAATATAAGTTTAATAATAAGCATATTGAATTTTTAAATAAATACTTTATATTAAATAATATTGAAAATCCTTTTAATTCTAAAGATTCCAAATATTATTTTTAAGGTAAATTATAATAACCTATACTTATTTTTAGGTAGTTGTAAATTATTTTTAGGTAGTAAAAAATAACCTATTGTTTGAAAGTTCTAGCTTAAGTATTCTTGCATAAATTTTTAAATTTAGTACAAGAATGAATTATCAAATTAGAGTTAACAAATGGATTGATATTAAAGTTTTATCCATCATAAATGATTATCTATTAGGGATTGAAAATAGAAAATTTGAATTTTCTAGAGAAATGATTTGCGAAAAATACAATCTTACAATTAATGATTTAGATACTTTACTCGAAAGTAATTTATCAGTATTGATATTAACTAAGAAATGTAAAAAATGCGAAACTAATTATCACACTTCTTTTGTGAAAAGACGAGATATTATTAATAATCTTGATTATGTTCCAATTGAAATAGAAATTTGTAAAGATTGTCAAAAGAAAATTGACGATAAACAAAAAGCTATAAATGAGCAAAAGATTCAATATGAATTAGCTATTAAGATTAAAAATGAAACAAAAAATAATTTGCAATTTGCATTAAGTGGATTTGATTCATTAAATTTTGAAAAAATTATAAACTTAAATAAGAATATTCTTTTCGAGAAAGGGAAATCTTTAAAAATTGAAGGTGTTAAATTGGATGATGATGGATATTTGATAAATATTAAATAAAATAAGGTGGGTATAACCCACCTTATTTTATTTTCGCAAAACTAAATTTTCACAAGAGAATTATAAATAACTTATCTGATAACAATAAAAAATTGTTGATTTATTCAAATATTAAAAAAATAATGCTAGATTTAAATAACTCAAACTCTATACTTATGAAATTTGATGATATTATTTGGGACGAACCTACAAAATTGTATGTGATTATAATCAATTCCTTTGTGAAATTTGGCATTACGAGAGATTGGAAAAGAAGAGAAAAAGAATATTATTTCGAGTTTAAAAAAGAGAAATTTGAACTGATTGAAATTATAAATTTTCCTAATCGGTGGCAAGCAGAGTTGATAGAACAAGTGATGAAATGGAGAATTAAAAAGTTTATTATTAATGGTAGACATGAATGGACAGAACTTCCTATACAAACTGTTTTAGATATTATTAATTCAAGTATTCTTGAAATCAAAGATGAGTATAACAAACATGAATATATTCATAAAAAAGGGAAAATTAGATGGGATTATTATCGTCAGATTGCTCAGTTTTATTTTAAAATAAATACGAATGAATTTTTTCAATTGAATTCATTACCATTAGTAGATTTATTTGTTAATACATATAGTGAAAAAACATATGGACAAGCTTCTTATGACATAATCTTAAAATATAATGAATTTTTTAAAGAAATCACTAACGTATATAAAAATACTACGATTCATAGAATTGAGTTATTAGCATTAATTAAAGGAATTTCTCAACTAAAGAAAAGATCTAATTTGGTGGTTTTTACTAATTCAAAATATATTTTTGAATCTATACATAATAAACGAGTTTATATTTGGGAAGAGAATAACTGGAGTATGAAAAAGCATCATGTTAAAAATGTTGATTTATGGAAGTTATTTCTTGAACTTTCTAAAAACCATAATATAAATGTTCAATTAGTTAATGGAACTGTTGATGAAATTGGGGCAAAAAATGCCATTGATATTTATAATAACTCAACAGATTTTGTAATTGATGTTGAATATCAAAAAGAATTTGAAAATAAAGATAAGTTCGAGTCTAAAGTTTTAATGGAAGGATCTCCTTGTAAAAATTGTAAAACACTATTAATAAAAAAACTTCCTAAACATAAGAAAATTAAAGCAGATCAAAAGTTTTATTATGATTATTACTATTATTGTAAAAATTGTAAAAAAATGTATTTCACTGAAGATGCAAAGGTTTTTTTGTGAAATATATTTTTTGTTTTATAGTTCTAATTATAAGTTTAATATAATAGTATATTTGTATATACACTAAAAGAATAAATAATGATCAACCAAATAAAAACTTATAAAGAAAATAAAACGAAAAAATACATTGAAGATTATCCTGAAATGGTTGCTGAGTATCAACGAGAATTAGAAACCATTAAAGGATATAACGGTAGACAAATATTAGAGTTATTACAGAATTGTGATGATCAATCTGCAACTAAAGTCAAAATAGTTTTAGATACAAATAATAATATCTTTTCAATCGAAAATGATGGTATTGCATTCTCTTTAGAAGGATATCGTTCATTATTCATTGCTAATTTATCTTCTAAAGTGGACAAACAAAAATACATTGGAAATAAAGGACTTGGCTTTAGATCTATTATTAATTGGTCAAATGAACTAGAAATTATCAGTAACCATATATCTCTAACTTATTCTAATAATTTAATTAAAGATTTCTTTGAAAATAATTTCATCGTAGAAGATAGAAATAAAATTCTAACCGAATTTAATAAAGGAGATAATGAAATACCAGTAGCATTATTAGCAATGCCTAATATCCAAGAATTTGGTTTACATGAATATGCGACTAAAATTAAAATTAATTATAAAAAATCAGAAGAAGAACATATCCTTAAACAATTAGATGTAATTGATACAGACTCTTTATTGTTTCTAAATTCAATTCAAAAAATAAGTCTAAACATTGATGGTAATGTAAAAGAATTCACTAAAAATGGGGAGAATTCAGAAGAAATAGAAAACATTGTCATTACGAATAAAACCATAAACGAGGTCAACTGGAAAGTATATGCTTTAGAAGGCGAAATTGATAAAGATTGCATAGAAAATGAAGAGGATAAAGAAACTAATTTTCAAATAAAGATTGCAATTGCAGATAATTTTACTAAACCAAATCCATATTTATTTTCATTTTTTCCTACGAATATCAAATTCGATCAAGAATACATTCTACACGCTACGTTTGAATTAGATTCGACTAGAAATCAGATTGTTAATTCAAATAAGAACAAATTTTTATTAAATAAAATCGTAGAATTTACGATTCAAGTAGCTAAGTTACATAGTCAAAATGAGGTAAATTACAATGCTTTAAGAATATTAAACTATAAACATAAAGCAGATGTATTAGATAAATATGGATATTATGATTTAATTGACGAAGCTTTAGAAAAGGAACCTATTTATCCTTGTTTAGATAATACATATAAAACTAAGAATGAAACTCTTTATGTGGATAATTTACTATCTAATATACTTTTAAATAATGGATTAGATGATGAGATGCCATATCATTTAATTCCTACAAATAGTGCTGAAATAGAAGAAATTTTATTGAAACAAAAAGTTGATAGAGATTTGTTATTATTAACTGATTTACAAGAATTTGTAAACAATGTATCAATAGCAAAATTATCAATAAATGATCGTGTATCCTTCATCGAAATAGTTTTAAAAAATCTTAAGGAGTTCAACAAAAATAAAAAAGAATTCAAATTCAATATATTAATTGATAAGGATCAAAATGTGGTAGAGACTTCGGAAGATATTTATACCATTCCTTCTAAAGATAATCAATTAATTGTTCCTGATTTTACAAAAATTAAATCAGTAAATAGTGAATTATATAATACTTTCAATCAAAGAAATAATACTTCAGGAAATAAATCAAATACACGTTTCTTTTATGATACATTCAAAGATTATTGCAATATTCACGAATACGATATTGTTCCGTTAATAAATCGTATTATTACTAAAGCGAATGAATTAACTAATTCTTCTAATTTATCAAAAACAGAAAAAATAGAAGTAATTCGTGAAGCTATTGCTGCATTGTACCAAAACTATAATCAACTAGAGAATAAAGGTTCTGGTCGTGATTTAAATAAATTATTCGTATTAACTAAATCCAACGAATTTAAACCTATTACGCAATTATTCTTGTCAGAAGACTACGGAGATATTGGGAAATCAAACCAAATTATTTTCAAAGGAATTTATCAAAATTCAGATTATATCGCTGATCAATCAATTTTATTTAATAATAATATCCAATCAGATATCGAAAAAATGGAAGAGTTTTTTATCTGGTTAGGTGTTAATGGATTAGTTTATATTAAAAAGGACAATTCAACTGATAGTAGTTATTATGGTAATCAATTTACGGATAATCCTTATGTTAAATATGTAAGAGATTATGTAGAAAAATATGATAGTTTTACATCATATGATATTGATTATTATAAACTTGATGATCTATTTTTAAAGGAGATTAATATATACCAATTAATAACCTTATGTCATTTAGATGCAACAGTTTCCATGCAAATTAACGATAGAAACAACTCAGATATATTTAAATATTTTTATAGAGGTTGGAGTACTATTTCAAATAAACCATCATACATCAAATTCCAAATAAACAAAGTATTCAATTTAGAAAACTTCGTCATTGATGATAAATTCTCATGGGTAAATGCATTTGAAATTGATTACAACCACGAGTTGTTAAAATCGTTTAAGATAGGTCCTTCTGTGGTTAAAAATATTTTAATTGATCTTGGAGCAATTGAGAGTTTTGAAGACGCTCCAATCGAATTATTAAATGAATCATTCGAAAAATTTAATAACAAATTTCAAGATGGTAAAAATTCGCAATCGTTCTACAAACAAATTGTGAAAATTCTGTCTAAAAGAAATATTGAATTAGATACTCCTTTTCATTTATTTGCCAATAATGGTGAAGGCTTAGTATTGAAACAACAAAATGAGATGTACTTTAGTGACAACAATTTATTACCAAAGCGTTTTGCAAAGCAATTTCCTTTATTAAATTTTCCTTTACGTGCTGGTGCTAAAGAAGCAATTAAAAGATTTAAAATTAACGATTTAGATGATTTAGAGATAAGTATTCAGTCGTTTAAAGAATTTGAAAGTTTAAATCAAGAATTCCATACGTTTTACCAATCGTTAAAACCATACATTTTAGCTTATCGTTTAGAAGAAGTAGAAACAGATACATCCATTCAATCCAATGTACAATTATTAAACGCTTTTAAGTTTATAATTTGTAATGATTTAGTGTGTCAATTAGATAGTAATGTGTTTCCTTTAGATGATAACACCTATGCTTTTGATAAAAAATCAAAAACGTATTATATTAAAGTTAATCCTGAAAGTACATTACAAAAATTGAAAACCAATCCAGCATTTATCGATATATTTTCAGAGGTGCTAACAAGTGTTTTTTCAACGAAAAACGAAAAACACATTTTTGAATCTTTAATTAAAGACTCAACAGTCACAATCAATTACAATTTAGAAAAAGCATTAGGTAATAACGCTTTAGAAGAGGCTAAAGTCCATTTGGGACAAATATCTTCAAAGAAATATTTTTGGTCTATTATTTTTAAACTAATCGATAATCCTGAAGAGGTTACAGATGATAAAATTGAGGAGTTTAAAACTCAAAAATTTGGAGATTACGTATTCGATTTAGATTATATCAACTATAATAATGCTAAAAATTATACCCAATACAAAGAGATATTTCAAACCTTAAATATTAGTATTACAGATTTTAATGATTTGGTTACTGAACGTATAGATTTAGTCGAATTCAATAAGAAAAATTTGGTCAATGAATTCCATTCGTTCAATGCCTCAATGAATCAAATTGTATATAAAAATTTACAAGAAGATGAAATAATTCAAAAACGTAAACTGTATGATTATTTCAATCAGTATAATTTAGCTTTAGAGGATATTAAAGCTTTAGCTTACGACTATGCTGAATCATTTATTCATAATCCTAAAGAGCTTGTTGTTGAGTATTTTAATGACCTATTTCAAGATTTTAATTTTGACATAATTACAGAGGATTTCAATTTAAATCAATTAGAATTAGAGTATAGCAAAGCTTTTACTAAAGATGAACTTTTTATCATTCGTCAAAATACAGAATGGCAAAGTTTGTTAGTTTTTGGTGAGACAGATGTTATAAAAGAAGAATTAGAAGATAAGTCAGAAGCTGAAGAAGAAGATAGTTATGATATTGAAAGTACTACTGATTATGCAGATACACTAACACGTACCAAAACTACGGTATTAGATTCGGCTGCTTATGCAACTCAAACTGTCGCTAAATCTTCTATTGCAAAAGGGGTATATAAAGGACAAACACGCGATCAAAACTATTTAAAACGCAAAGGAAACAGTGCGGAAGATAAAGCCTATCAAGAATTAGTAGAAAAGTACACAGAAAAATTTGTGCATTACAAAGCCAAAGAAAATGAAGGTCTGCATTACGATATTTCCTACTCAAAAGATCAAGGGAAATCATGGGTCTATGTCGATGTAAAAAGTTCTTCAAACGGAAACTTTTATATCTCTGCAACCGAAAAATTATTTGGAGAAGAAAACAAAGAGAATTATGAAATTTGGGTATATATTAACAACGAATTCAAGATTTTAGAAAAATTCTTTTGCACAAATCCTGTTCTTAATGCCACAGAATACGTGGTACAATTAAAATTAAAAGAATAATACAGCTAAATAATACCTTACAAAAGCGATAAATACAAATGAATTTAAGGCATTTTGATGTTTTTTTTTACTATTTTTAGCCATTCAAAAGCTAATTTTTTTAGTGTTAATCAAAAAGGGGTTAAATGACTACACATCAACAACATATCAAATTCATTTGGGACATTGCAGACTTATTAAGAGGACCATATCGTCCCCCGCAATACGAACGTGTCATGTTACCTATGACGGTTCTTCGTCGTTTCGATTCCGTATTAGCAAATACTAAAGAGGACGTATTAGCCGAATTTGAAGCTTTAAAAGTTAAACACAACAACGATATACCTGAATCTATTCTAGCTTCTAAGTTAGAAAAGATCACAGGGCAAAAATTTTACAATACATCTCCTTTTACATTCGAAAAGTTAAAAGGAGCGCCCGATTCTATTGCACAAGATTTGGTAGCTTACATCAATGGTTTTTCACCTAACGTAAGACAAATTTTTGAATTCTTCGAATTCGAAAAAGAAATCTTTGCGATGAACGATGCAAACATTCTATACCTAATCGTATCAGAATTTGCAAAGGTAAATTTACATCCCGACTTAGTCTCAAACAGAGACATGGGGTTAATTTTTGAAAACTTAATCCGTCGTTTCAACGAGTTAGCCAACGAAACAGCAGGAGATCACTTTACCCCAAGAGAAATTATCAAACTAATGGTAAATCTGCTATTTATCGATGACGATACGTTTTTAGCAGATAAATACCAAATGCGTAAAATTTTAGATCCTACGTGTGGTACTGGGGGAATGCTTTCAGAAGCAAAAAACTACGTCAAAAGTTTTAACGAAGATGCCATTTTATTAACCTACGGACAAGAGTACAATAAGCGTGCTTTTGCTACAGCAGCTGCCGATGCGTTAATTAAAATGGATAAGTCCGAAACCTTAGGCAAATACCAACAAAATCAAGGGGAAATTAAATTTGGAGATACATTAATCGACGATCAATTTCCTGAAGATACATTTGATTATCTTATAGCAAATCCTCCTTTTGGAGTGGATTGGAAAAAGCAAAAACCAGCTTTAGATCGTGATAAAACAGGGCGCTTTGATGCTGGTTTTCCTCGTGTTAACGATGGAGCGTTATTGTTTTTGCAACACATGATCTCGAAGTTCGAAAACTATAAACCGAGTAAGAAACAATTTGGATCTCGCATTGCGATAGTATTTAGTGGCTCTCCTATGTTTTCGGGAGGTGCTGGTTCGGGCGAAAGCGATATCCGTAGGTGGATCATCGAAAACGATTGGCTAGAAGGAATCATCGCTCTTCCCGAACAAATGTTCTACAATACGGGTATTGGTACTTATATTTGGATTGTAACCAACCGTAAGCAAGATAATCGTAAAGGAAAAATTCAATTGCTAGACGCTCGCGAATGTTACATTCCAATGCGTAAAAGCCAAGGAAGCAAACGCCGTAAAATTGGTGAAGGTGAGGTAAATGACGGAATTATCAATGTAATTGAACCTAACCAAATTAAAGAAATAATTTTAGAATATGGAAAATTTTCTACGACTGAAATTTCTAAGATTTTCGATAACCAAGATTTCGGTTTTACACGAGTTACCATAGAGAGACCTCTGCGTTTACGTTATGAAATGTCTTTAGAACGTAAGTCTGCTTTCTTAGATGCGTGTCCGCATTTATTAGACGATGTTCAACGTATCGATAAAGACTTAGGCCGAGAACCTTTGATGGACTGGAATGAGGTACTAAAGAAAATGAAAAAACTGAATACCCTAAAATGGTCAGCTAAAGAGTTGGCTTTGTTCCGTTCAGTTTTTACAGATAAAGATCAGGAAGCAGAAAAAGTGAATAAGGGTAAAAATGTATTTGAAGCTGATGCTGATTTACGAGATTATGAAAATGTACCATTAAAGATAAACATTACCGAGTATTTCCAAAACGAAGTACTACCTTTTGTACCAGACGCTTGGATGGATAATACCAAAGATAGAATTGGCTATGAGATCAATTTTAATCGTTATTTCTTTAAAAATAAAGGAAATAGAACTTTAGATGAAATCAATAATGATTTAAGTATTATTGAAAATGATATTTTAAAATTGTTAGCATTATAATATGGAATCATACTTAGATTGGATTAATAAAGTGTCTTCTGATACTAAAATTGTACCACTTTATTTTGTAGCAGACTTTAGAATATCGCCAATTGATAAAATAAAGTATGAACACGAAACTCCTGTAAAACTTTGTAATTACGTTGATGTTTATAAAAATACTTATATATCAACAGATATTGACTTTATGGAGGGTACTGCATCTGAAAACGAAGTTGAAAGATTTACGATTAAAGATGGCGATATTATGATAACTAAAGATTCGGAGAGTTCTGATGATATTGGTATACCTGCCATTGTTAAAGGTGATTTCGAAGAACTTACTGTTTGTGGATACCATTTAGCTTTGATTACTCCTGATAGAGAAAAAGTAGTTCCTAAATTTCTTTTTTACTGCTTTGAATCCAAGCAACATAGATTACAAATTGAAATTGAATCTACAGGAGTTACAAGAGTGGGGATTCCAAAAGATGTAATAAGTCATTATAAAATACCATTAAAATCATTAACCCAACAAAACAAAATCGTCGCTTATTTAGATCAAGAAGTAGCTAAAATAGACGCCTTAATCGAGAAGAAATCACGATTAGTCGAACTATTAGAAGAAAAGAAAAAAGCAACCATTAGCCAAGCCGTAACCAAAGGTTTAAACCTTAAGGCAAAACTGAAATCATCAGGCATCGACTGGTTAGGTGATATTCCGGAACATTGGGAGATTGTCAAATTGAAGTATATTTCTAACTTAAAAAGTGGAGATAATCTTACAGCAGATGATATAAAATCAGAAGGTGATTTTAAAGTTTTTGGAGGTAACGGTATCAGAGGTTTTTATGATAAATTTAATCATGAAGGGAATTTGGTTTTAATTGGTAGACAAGGGGCATTATGTGGTAATATCAATTTTGCTGAAGATAAATTTTGGGCAACAGAACATGCAATTGTATGTAATCCACTAATGAAATTTGACTATTATTGGCTAGGAAAATTGTTAGAATATATGAATTTAAATCAATATTCTTTAGCTGCTGCACAACCAGGATTATCCGTTGATGTAATAAAAAATCTTGAAATACCATTTCCTATTTATTCAGAACAAAAGTTAATATCACAAAATTTAGTAGAAATTGATAATAAGAACAATCACTTAATTTCTAAAATCAATAATTCAATTGATCTGTTAAAAGAAAAACGCACGGCTATTATTTCAGCTGCCATTAATGGGGAAATAAACCTATAATTTTATTATGAGAATTAACACTTTAGAATTAACCAACGTTCGTGGCTTTACTCACGCAAAACTTGAATTCCAACCAGGTTTTAATTTAATCGTGGGGATAAATGGTGTGGGTAAAACTACGGTTTTAGAAAGTTTGCGTATTGTGTTGTCGCATATCTTAAATGAAATTAAAGTTCCTATTGTAACGAAAGAGAGTTTTAAAAAATCAGATATAAATATAAACACCAATCAATTACAAGTCAATACAAATTTTACTATTGATGAAATTGATTATGATTTTATATATTCTAAATCGGCCAAAGAATTTGGAGTTACACAAGTTGAACAAAAGAAACGTACTAACGCGAGCGATTTACATATAAGAGAAGAAGGGATTACTTTAGATGATATTACTGAATTTAACTCAAAAGTTGAGTATAAGGAGGATATCAATCGTTTAGCCATTTTCTTTTCAACAAGGAGATCATTAATGGTTAATCAAACTTCCAAGGTAGTGAAATCAAAGTATTTTCATGCTGCTGCTTATATTGATACTTTATCTGAAACCAGAAGTTTTAATATAAAAATGTTTGCAGAATGGTTTAACGTTAGAAAGACTTTAGCAATAGAAAATCCAGATAATACGAAATATAATCGTGTGGTTAAACTTATTGAGGATACTATTTATACCTTTTTGCCTGATTTTAAAGATTTAGAATTAACTAAGGATGAAGTGTCAGGTGATTTAACTTTTTCTATTATCAAAAATGAAAAACGTTTATTATTCTCTCAATTGTCAGATGGGGAACGTGGTGTATTATCATTAGTATTTGATATTGCAAGACGATTAATTATTGCAAATATCGATACAGAGCATCCTTTACATGGAGAAACGATTATTTTAATTGACGAGCTCGATTTACACTTACATCCAAAATGGCAAAGATCTATCGTAAGTGATTTAGAGCGTACATTTCCTAATTGTCAATTCATTGCCACTACGCATTCTCCTCAAATAATTGGTGAAGTTAAAGCAGAAGCAATAACTATAATTGATAGAAACCAAGAGACTGAAGTGTATAAACCTAATGTCGCTTTTGGATTAGATGCTCAAAGAGTTATTGAAGAATTATTAGAAGCTCCGATAAGAAATATAGAAACACAAAAAAAATTGGAGGAGATTAATGATTCTGTGGATAAAGAACAATATGAAGAAGCAAAATCAAAAATAGAAGAATTAAAATCAACTTTAGGGGAGCATGATCCTGAGTTAATTCGAATTAATTCTATGATTCAATTTTTAGAAGAAGATTTTGATGATGAGGAAGATAGTTAAAGCACAAGAGCCGAGGTTATTAGGTGTTTATAGACGAACAAAACCAACTGATTATAAAAGTTTTAGAGACAAACAAACTTTACGAGAATATCTAGTTAAAGACCAAAGAGGAATTTGTTGTTATTGTATGGGTAGAATAAAACCAAACGAATCAACAATGAAGATTGAACATTTTTTAAGTCATTCTGGTCATCCAAATTTAAGATTGGTATATTCTAATTTATTTGGAGCTTGCCTAGGCAATATGAAAGCGAATGCTGATGAACATTGTGATACTCTCAAAAAAAGTAAAACGTTTAATTTTCACATGTGCACTTCTGCCAGCATACATAATGAGATAAAGTATAAAACTAATGGAGAAATTTATTCTGATAATGAACAATTATACAATGAAATAGGGAAACCATATTATTATGATGATAACAATGATTTAATAAAACCACATGGTATTTTAAATCTTAACATGCCTGAATTAATTAGAGCACGTAAAAGTACATTAGATGGATTCATTAAAGCAAATTTAACAGGTAAATTAGGGACTTTAAATCAAACTAAGTTAAAGAGATTTAGAGATAAGTGGGCAGGTATATCGCATAGTGATGAATTAGAACCATATTGTATGATTGTTGTCCATTATCTTGATAAGAAAATTAAATAAAAATTACCCATACTATGAGTAATACCCAAACTAAAGAAATAGCATTTGAAAAAAGTATAGAAGAAGTCCTGTTAAATGCAGGATATCAATCCATACCAAGTCAATCTTTTGATAAAGAAAAAGCCATTTTTCCAGAGGAAATTATCGCTTTTATCAAAGATACACAACTTAAAGAATGGCAAAAGTTAGAGTCCATTCTTAAAGAGAATACGGCCAATCAAATCATTTACGATTTAACCAAATGGATAGAGCTACATGGCGTGTTAGCTACTCTGCGTCATGGATTCAAATGCTATGGTAAACAGTTACAAATCGCATACTTTAAATCTTCTCATTCCATGAATGAAGAAGTACTAGAAAAGTACGAAAAGAATATACTGGGTATTACAAGACAATTATATTACAGCACACGCAATACAAATTCAATTGATGTCGTGTTAAGTTTAAATGGTTTACCATTGGTTACCTTAGAGCTTAAAAATCAATTATCACATCAAAATATACTGCACGCCAAAAAACAGTACAAAGAAGACCGTGACCCAAGAGAACTGATATTCGAATTCAAAAAGCGAACATTAGTTCATTTTGCCGTAGATACAGACGTAGTAGAAATGACAACACGTTTGGCTAAAGAAGCGACGTATTTTTTACCGTTCAATAAAGGAAACAACGGTGGTGCTGGTAATCCTGTAGATGTAGAAGGGTTAAGCTATAAAACTGCATACTTATGGAAAGAAGTATTACAAAAAGATAGTTTGTTAGAGATCTTGGCTAAATTTATGCACCTGCAAACCGAAGAGAAAATAACGGAAGAAGGACGTAAAGTAAAAAAAGAAACCCTAATTTTCCCACGTTATCACCAACTAAAAGCTGTCCGTAAAATGTTACATACCGCTTTAAAAGATGATGTGGGTTCTAACTATTTAATTGAGCACTCAGCAGGTTCTGGTAAATCCAATACCATTGCTTGGGTAGCACATCGTTTATCTTCATTACACAAAGAAGATAATACTAAATTATTCGATTCGGTAATTGTTATTACAGACCGTCTAGTATTGGACCGTCAATTACAAGATACCATCTATCAATTTGAGCATAAAAACGGGGTGGTTCTTAAAATCGATAAAAATTCCAAACAGTTAGCTGAAGCCTTAGAAAATGGGGTACCTATTGTAATTACTACTATTCAAAAATTTCCATTTGTTACCGAACAGTTACGAAAATTGGCAGAGGAAAGAGGTGAAAACAGTAAAGGAATTTTAAAAACACGTAAATACGCAATCTTAGTTGATGAGGCACACAGTTCTCAATCAGGTGAAACAGCAGCAGGTTTAAAAGAAGTATTAGGTGGTGAAGAATTAGCCAAAGAAGCTGAAGCTCGTGCGGAGGAAGAAGGCGAAACAACCTTAGAACAATTATATAGAAATATGGCGAAACGTGGGCAACAAAAGAACATTAGTTTTTTTGCTTTCACTGCAACACCCAAACACAAGACCATTAAATTATTTTCATCGAATGGCGAGCCCTTAGATAAATATACCATGCGTCAAGCCATAGAAGAAGGATTTATTATTGATGTTTTAAAGAATTATATCTCATATAAATCTTTTTATAAACTGATCAAAGCTTCTGAAGAGGATCCAAAAGTAGAACGCAAAAAGGCAGCCAAAGCTTTAGGGCGTTTCATGCGTTTGCATCCGCATAATATTGCGCAGAAAACGGAAATCATGGTCGAGCATTTTTACCAATCGACTAGACATAAAATCGGAGGAAAAGCCAAAGCAATGGTGGTGACAGGTTCACGTTTAGAAGCGGTAAAATACAAACAAAGTTTTGACCAATTAATCAAAGCGAAAGGATATAACATCAAATCGTTGGTAGCTTTTTCTGGTGAAGTAAAAGACGATAAATTACCAGATGTTGTATATACCGAAGTGGAAATGAACAACGGTTTAAAAGAAAAAATGCTTCCCGAAACCTTTGCAACAGATGAATACCAAGTATTGTTGGTAGCAGATAAATACCAAACTGGATTTGATCAACCTTTATTGCATACCATGTATGTAGATAAAAAGCTATCCGGTATCCAAGCGGTACAAACTTTATCACGTTTAAACAGAACGCATCCATTAAAGGAAGATACATTTGTATTAGATTTTGTAAGCGATAGAGAGGATATTCAAGCTGCATTTAAAACCTATTACGAAGGGGCCGAATTAGGGCAAGAAGCAGATCCGAATAACTTATACCGTATTCAGCACGAGTTGTTATTGGTAGATATTTTTACAGAGGAGCATATAGATCAGTTTGTAGAAGTTTATTTTAAACCAAGAGAGAAACAAAGCAACAAAGATCATGAAGCAATTAATTTTATTTTAGATACACCAGTAGAAAAATTCAGACAATTCTTAAAAGAGAATGAAGAAGAAGCTGAAATGTGGAAAAGTAAAGTAACTGCTTTCAAAAACTTGTACATGTTTTTAAGCCAAATCATTCCATATCAGGATACGGATTTAGAAAAGTTATACATTTTCTTACGCCATTTATCAGATAAATTACCAAAACGTAACAATGGAGGAGCGTATAGTTTTGATGATAGCGTACGTCTAGAATACTACCGTTTACAAAAAATCAGTGAAGGTTCGATTAGTTTGAATAATGACAAAACCTATAAATTAGATGGACCTACAGATGTAGCGACGGGTATGGTACGTGAAGAAGAGGTTCCATTTTCTAAAATTGTAGATGTAGTAAATAATAGATTTGGGACAGAATTTAATCAAGCTGATCAATATTTCTTTGATCAAATTGTTGAAACGGCTATTGCTGATGAAGATATTATTAAAGCTGCACAATCCAATCCGCAAGATAAGTTTACATTAATGTTCAAGAGTATTTTACAACAACTATTCATTGAACGTATAGATCAAAACGAAGACATTTTCGCTCGCTTTATGGAAGAAAAAGACTTTAGTAAAGTGCTAACGGAACTGTTAGCAAAAGAGGCATTTGATAAGATTAATAAAGAAGACTAGTTTAGGAAATGTACATTTACAATAAGAATAAAAATGCGCTTACTATTTTAAAAGAAATTCCTTTTAAGTTAGAAAAAGAGATTCAAAGTATTTTTGAATCTAATTTACAAGCGGTACTAAATTTACAATTGGTTAAATCTGAATTTACGATCAAAAACAATCGTATCGATACATTGGCATTTGATCCTGAAAGTAATTCATTTGTGATTATAGAATATAAGCGCAGCCAAAATTATTCGGTTATTGACCAAGGTGTTTCCTATCTAAATTTAATGTTGGAGTATAAAGCTGATTTTATCGTGGAGTATAATGAAAATTTAAGAGGAAATTTAAAAAGAACTGATGTAGATTGGTCACAATCTAAAATAATATTTGTTTCTCCTTCTTTCACTGATTTTCAGAAACAATCATCTAATTTTAAAGATTTAGCCATAGAATTATGGGAAGTCAAACAATTCGATAATAATATTATTGTAGTTAATCCAATCAAAAAATCGAAGTCTGCACCAAGTATTAAACAAGTACAACAAAGTGAGGATTCGGAAATTTCTAAAATTGCTAAGGAAATTAAAGTATATACAGAAGATGAACACTTAGAAGGTAAAAATGATGAGATATTAGAATTATATGAAGTTTACAAACAAGCCATTTTAAATTTAGCATCTGATTTGGAAATCAAACCTAAGAAAATGGAAATTGGGATGACCAAAAATGGAAAAATTTTCTCAGATATTGTAATCTTAAAAAGTGGCTTAAAAATATTCATTAACTTAAAAAAAGATACGCTAGATGATCCTAAAAAGTTAATGCGTGATGTTTCTTCAATAGGTCATTGGGGCAACGGAGATTACGAAGTAATTGTAAATGATACTAAAAACCTTGAATATCTAATGAGTTTAATAAAACAAGCGATAACTTAATTCTAAAGTGATAAATATTTATTTTTGATACCATTTTGATACCAAAAATAGACAATAGTTTATAAAGTATAGTAATGCAATGTGTTACGAATTGATGATTCATACCAAGTGGGACCACAAAAGCACCTTTTCGAGGTGCTTTTATTGTTTGATGATATATCTTTATAACAACCTATCTAATCATACGACAACTAAAAATAATCGTTTATCCAAAAGAAGTAGTACCTAAAAAAGTTGTATTCAAATTCAATATGAAGTTGTTATTATAAGTATTGTAACTAATTTCTTTAGTAAAAAAGTATTTAATATTTTTAATGTCTTATTTTGGTTTATTCTAGTATTACTTTTTTAATACTAGAATAAACTATATGAATAAGGAAGTATTTGTATAATTTTTTTTCAAGATTGATAGAGAATTAAGTTTTTAAATATCTCCAAATTAAATTTTCATGAGCCAATTATGCGTTGATTAATTTATTAATCAACGCATAATTTGCGGAGAATATTCGTATATTTACCGCATAACATTATAATTATGGCTTATTACATACATCAATATAAAGATTGGACAGCCTTTAAATGGAATAATGATGAGATAATTCAAGTGTTAGGAGAGGTTCGTAATCAACAAGGAAAGTTGGTTGGGAAATTAGAAATACTTGGATTTGATTTAAAAGAAGAAGCGAATTTGATTACCTTAACAGAAGATGTTATTAAAACTTCTGAAATTGAAGGTGAAATTTTAGATAAAGATCAAGTGCGTTCATCAATTGCAAGAAGATTAGGGATAGAAATACAAGGTTTAACCCCTTCTGATCGTCATGTAGATGGCGTAGTTGAAATGATGATTGATGCAACTAAAAACGCAGAAAAACCTTTAACTGAAGATCGTCTGTTTGGTTGGCATAATTTATTATTTCCTTCGGGTAGGAGTGGAATGTATAAAATTCAAGTAGGAGATTGGCGTAAGGACATAGAAGGTCCGATGCAAGTCATTTCTGGTGCATTGGGTAGGGAAAAAATACATTACGAAGCGCCAAATTCAGATCGTGTTCCTTTGGATATGAAACAATTTCTTGATTGGTTTAATCAAGAAAATGAAATGGACAGTGTTTTAAAATCTGCTGTAGCACATTTATGGTTTGTAACCATACATCCATTTGATGATGGAAATGGACGTATTGCACGTACTATAGCCGATTTACAATTAACACGTTCGGACGGAAGCAATCAACGTTTTTATAGTATGTCTTCTCAAATCCGAAAAAATAGAAATTCCTATTACGAGATATTAGAAGAAACACAGAAAGGAGATCAAGATATTACTAAGTGGATGAAATGGTATTGCGAAAATTTATTGATAGCTATACAAGATGCAGATTTTGTGTTACAAAAAGTTTTAGTGAAACATAATTTCTGGCAATCGAATAAAGATGTTACGTTAAACGAAAGACAAATCAAAATATTGAACATGTTATTGGATCATTTTGAAGGTAATCTCAATACCAAGAAATGGGCATTGATCAACAAAGTTTCATCTGATACAGCTTTACGAGATATTACAGATTTAATCCATAAAAATATTCTTCAAAAGACCAATTCTGGTGGTAGAAGTACAAGTTATGAATTAGTAAAATAAATAGAAGTTATTAAAAAATAATACAAACGTCCTTTATTGGCGTTGAAAAATGGTATTATTGTAGGCGAATTAATGAATATACAAAAAAGATAAATTTTATCTTTAAAAAGAAATAAAGACAATGACAAATACAGCTCAAAGAGCAGAACTACAAGCAAAAATATGGAAAATTGCCAACGAAGTACGTGGTTCTGTAGATGGATGGGATTTCAAACACTTTGTGTTAGGAACATTATTCTACCGTTTTATTAGTGAAAACTTCACGAATTATATCGAAGGTGGAGATGAAAGTGTGAATTATGCAAAATTAGCAGACGATATTATCACACCAGAAATCAAAGATGACGCCATCAAAACAAAAGGATATTTTATTTATCCAAGTCAATTGTTTTGTAATATCGTTGATAACGCCAATACAAATTCAAACTTAAATACAGACCTAAAAGCGATATTTACAGATATTGAAAACTCAGCTAATGGATACGAGTCTGAACAAGATATCAAAGGATTATTCGCAGATTTTGACACCACAAGTACACGTTTAGGAAATACAGTAGAAGACAAAAACAAACGTTTAGCTGCAATTTTAAAAGGAGTTTCTGAGTTAAATTTTGGTAGTTTTGAAGATAGCCAAATCGATTTATTTGGTGATGCGTACGAATTCTTAATTTCCAACTACGCAGCAAATGCAGGGAAATCGGGTGGTGAATTCTTTACGCCTCAAAACGTATCGAAATTGATTGCGCAATTAGCCATGCATAAACAAACTTCGGTGAACAAAATCTACGATCCTGCGGCTGGTTCGGGTTCTTTGTTATTACAAGCCAAAAAACATTTTGATAATCACATTATTGAAGATGGTTTCTTTGGGCAAGAAATTAATCATACAACCTACAACTTAGCGCGTATGAACATGTTTTTGCATAATGTCAATTACGATAAATTTAATATCCAATTAGGAGATACATTAATCGATCCACATTTTATTGACGATAAACCATTTGATGCTATTGTATCTAATCCACCTTATTCGGTGAATTGGGTAGGTTCGGATGATCCAACACTAATTAACGACGACCGTTTTGCTCCTGCTGGTGTTTTGGCACCAAAATCAAAAGCAGATTTTGCCTTTGTTTTACATGCCTTAAATTATTTATCAGCCAAAGGGCGTGCAGCTATTGTATGTTTCCCTGGTATCTTCTACCGTGGTGGAGCAGAACAAAAAATACGTAAATACTTAGTTGATAATAACTTTGTAGAAACAGTAATTAGCTTACCAGCCAATTTATTCTTTGGTACTTCTATTGGCGTAAATATCTTAGTTTTATCGAAACATAAGTCCGAGAATACCATACAATTTATTGATGCGACAGGAGAAGAGTTTTACAAAAAAGTTACCAATAACAACATGTTAGAAGATGCTCATATCGAGAAGATTATGGAGCTATTTGATACGAAAGAAAATGTAGAACATATTGCTTTAAATGTTGACAATGCAAAAATTGCAGAAAACGATTACAACCTTTCTGTAAGTTCTTATGTAGAAGCGGTAGATACACGCGAAGTCATAGATATTGAAGTATTAAATACTGAGTTAGCTGAAACTGTGAACAACATTTCATCTTTACGTGCAGCGATTGATCATCTTGTAAAAGAAATCGAAGGATGAGCAAATTAGAAGAGTTATTACAAGGGGTTGATGTGGAGTGGAAAGCATTAGGACAAGTCTGTGTTTTTCGTAATGGTTTTGCATTCAAAAGTAAATTATTTAAAGATAGCGGCTTACCGATTGTTAGAATTACTAATATAAATGAAGATAGGGTCGATTTAACAAATGTTAAATTTTTTGACATTAATGATTATAAAAACACAAATTTAAGTAACTATATAGTTGAAAGTTCTGATATACTAATAGCGATGTCAGGTGCTACAACTGGTAAGATAGGGATATACGAAAGCCAGACCATATCATATCTAAATCAACGTGTAGGTAAATTTAAACCTAATGAAAATGTGCTTTTAAAGAAATATTTATATTATAATCTTTTATTTAAATCAAATTTTATATATGAATTAGCAGGAGGTGGTGCACAACCAAATTTGAGTTCAAATTTATTAATGGATAAATTTCTAATCCCAATCCCCTGTCCAGATAATCCAGAAAAATCCATTGAAATCCAACAAGAAATTGTTCGTGTTTTAGATGAATTAACTTCTTTAACAAACCAATTGACAACCGAATTAGAAACGGAACGCCAAAACCGTAAAAAACAATTCGATTTCTATGACATATGCAAGTTAAAATT
>DJDD01000154.1 GCA_002430925.1 Flavobacteriales bacterium UBA5933 | reverse complement strand
AAATAGACTCTTGATCTTCTCGTATTACTTTTAAACCATAAGTTCTTTGCTTAGACTTCAATTGAGATGTATACAAAACTATATCTGGAGTAAGAATAACATTATTATTAGGAAAATATTTTTTCATTAATTCATAAGAAACTTCTTCTCTTGCTGTAAGAGTTAAATTTTTATGCTGAGAAAATATCTCTTGAGTTATTTTTAATTCATTCTCACCTAACGAATCATTTGAATAATGGATTGTTTGAGGAAAAACAACTATTTTATTATTTTGTAATTTAGAAATTATTAATCTTCTAGCTTTTTCTAATATTATATACTCATTCCCAAAATTCCCTCCTCCATGTAATAAAATAATATCTGAATTTTTGATTACTAAATCTATTTTCTCAATAAAAAAATCAAAAATATCATCATTTATTTCATAAACTGTGTAGTCATCAAAATTTTGTTGTAAAAATGATAATTGAGCTTCAGCAATTGCATGATCTCCTATATTAGAATGTGTTGGAGTTTGAAATAAAAATATTCTTTTTGCTTCATCTTCATTAATTATCTTATTAATGATTTCTTTAGTAGTATTCTTATTTTTATTTTTTTGTAATAAATAATTCGCTTTTAAAATTACTTTTTTTATCATTAGTTTTTTATTTTTGATGAAATGAATGAAAATATTAATGATTTCTCAGATTTTTTTAATCCTAATAATAAAATGAATAAAATAACGAGAAATTCTAACATTAGAGTATTTATAATAAACTCTTGAAAAGAATTTGTTTTTACAATACTATAATTCACTAAATATAGTGTTATAACAAAAACAAGGCATACTGGTAATAAATTACTTATATATATAAAAACGTCTTTTTTATTAATCCTTATTTTTGTTTTTACATAATTCAGTCTATAGACAAAAGATAATATAGCTAAACAGAATTTACCGAATAAAACATAAATAGGAGAAAAACCTAACTTTAATAAAATATAAGCTACCGGAATATTTAATAATAATATTATAGATAATATTAATTGATACTTTTTTATATTACCTACTGCATGAGCAGACATCCACAAAGGTCCTGATAATGAATCAATCAAAGAACATAAAATAATTATTCTTGTAAATGAGATTACATAGTCTGGAATAATATTCCCAAGCCATAAATGCAAAATAAAATCTGTGCTTAATAAGAAAGGTGTTGCTAAAATACTCATTAAGAAAAAAGAATATTTTGACGTATTAAGAACTATTTTTCTATGTTTATCAATATCTCCTAAAGCATGAGATTGAATAATCTGAGGATTGAAAGCTACTTGAAAATTTGAAATAAAATTATATATCACTGCATTTACCTGATTTGCAATACCCATTGCTGCATTTACAGTTACACCTATAAAAATATTTAAAATCATATTTAATCCTTGGTTAGAACCTACGTTAGCAACTTGACCAAAAAGATTCCATCCAGAAAAAGATGCTATTTCTTTTGTAAGTTCTTTGTCATAAGATAATTTGTAATTAGTTTCTTGAGTAAAATTTTTAATACAATAAAAACGTACTATAATATTTCCTAAAAAATTTACTAGCATTAATAATATCGAGTAAACTATTAAATGATCATAACCTGTAAACATGTATAACATATATACAATTATCAATTTCATTAATGTTTCGAAAATTCCAAAATAAGCATAAAATGACATTTTTTCATAAGCTAGGATCGTTGCATTATATGGTATTCTTGTAATATCAATAACTGTTGTAATTACAGACATTTGATATACAATATTTGCTGCATACATTCTATCATTAGCTATATTTAGTTTATAATTTAAAAACCATAAACCAAATGTTTCTGCTAATATTAATACAGCAATACTTATACCTATATGTATATTCATACTTGTACAAAAAACTAGATTAATCCTAGCCTTTACTTTTTTTGCTGTTTCAATATTAATATACCTCTGGGTAGCAGAAGACATAGAATTATTAAGAAAAGAAAATAAAACTACAACACCTCCTACCAAATTGTAAATACCAAAATCCTCAACTCCTAATGTTTTTAAAATAACTCTAGATGTATATAGAGAAATTCCCATATTAAAAAACATTCGGAAATATAAAAACAATGTATTCTTAGCAATTGTTTTATTAGAGCTCATTATTTTTTATAATACCCATTAAACCATTCAACAAACTGCTGAACGCCTTTTTCTATAGGTGTAGTACTTTTATATCCTAGTTGGTTAAGTGAGGTTGTATCAGCCCATGTTCTAGGAACATCTCCTGGTTGCATAGGCATCATATTTTTTTTAGCTTTAATTCCTAATGAATTTTCCATACACTCAATAAAGTGCATCAAAGAAACAGGAGACCCGTTTCCTATATTGAATAACTGATAAGCAGGTTTTTTATTGCTTGGGTTATCTAAAGTAATTATTATTCCTTGTACAATATCATCAATAAAAGTAAAATCACGGCTCATTTCTCCGTTATTAAATACTTTTATTTCTCTATTATTGGTCATTGCATCAGCAAATAACATTGGAGCCATATCTGGTCGTCCCCATGGTCCATAAACCGTAAAAAATCGTAGCCCTGATGTTGGTAAATGATATAAATGACTATAAGTATGTGCCATTAGTTCATTTGCCTTTTTAGTTGCAGCATATAAACTTACAGGATTATCTACTTGATCATTCTCTCCAAAAGGAATTTTTTCATTTTCTCCATAAACTGAAGAACTAGATGCATAAACTAAATGTTTGATATCGTTATGACGACAACATTCTAATATATTTACAAATCCAACTAAGTTACTATCAACATAAGCCATTGGATTCTCTAAACTATAACGAACTCCTGCTTGCGCAGCTAAATTAACAACAAATTCAAAAGACTGTTTTTCGAAAAGTTTAGGTAAATTTTCTCTATCTTCTAAATTAAGACGAATAAATGTGAAATTTTCTTCCGTTGAAGATTTTGTTAAATGATTGAATTGTTCTGCTTCTTCTCGAAGTATACCAAGCTGTTTTAATCGATCATATTTTAAATTAATATCATAATAATCATTAATATTATCTAAACCTACAACAGTATAACCAAGTTTTAATAAAGCTTTACTTAAATAAAAACCTATAAAACCAGCTACACCAGTAACTAATATTTTTCTGTCCTCTTGATTCATTTTATAATTATATGTGTTAATTTAATTAGTCGTTTCCAAAAAGATCTCTTGTATATACTTTTTCTTGTACATCAGAAAGTTCAGGTGCATTTCGATTAGAAATTATTACGTCGCATTCTTTTTTAAATTGTTCTAAATCACTTACGACTTTTGATCCAAAGAAATTATCTTCTTTTAAAGCTGGTTCAAAAACCTCAACTTCGATACCTTTTGCTTTTATTCTTTTCATCACACCTTGTATGGCAGATGCACGAAAGTTATCAGATCCGGATTTCATGATCAAACGATAAACACCTACTTTTTTAGGCTCTTTTGCTATGATAGAATCTGCAATAAAATCTTTTCGTGTTCTATTAGCATCTACAATTGCTTGAATAATATTATTAGGTACAGAATTATAATTTGCTAATAATTGTTTCGTATCCTTTGGTAAACAATATCCTCCATAACCAAATGATGGGTTATTATAATGAGAACCAATTCTAGGATCTAAACCTACTCCTTCTATAATTTGTTTACTATCTAATCCATTAATTTGAGCATAGCTATCCAATTCATTAAAGTAGGCTACACGCATTGCTAAATAAGTATTAGAAAATAACTTAATTGCCTCTGCTTCTGTAGAATCCGTAAATAATGTTTCAATATCTTTCTTAATAGCTCCTTGTTTAAGAAGGTTTGCAAAAACTTGAGCTCTTTCACTTTGCTCACCAATTATAATTCGTGAAGGATATAGATTATCATACAATGCTTTTCCTTCTCTTAAAAACTCTGGAGAAAAAATCACATTATCGATGTTATATTTTTGTTTAATATCTTTCGTAAAACCAACAGGTACAGTTGATTTTACAATAATTACTGCTGTAGGATTATACTGTATTACATCCTCTATTACTTTTTCAACACTATTCGTATTAAAATAGTTTGTTTTAGGATCGTAATCTGTAGGAGTAGCAATAATTACAAATTCAGAATTTTTGTACGCTTCCTCTTTTTCTAAACTTGCTTTAAAATTCAGATTTTTTTCTGCTAAAAACTCTATAATCTCCTTATCTTCAATTGGAGATTTTTTATTATTTAACATTTCTATTTTCTCTGGAATGATATCTAATGCAACAACCTCATTGTTTTGAGCTAATAAAATAGCATTTGATAAACCCACATATCCTGTTCCTACTACAGTAATTTTCATATATATAAATATTTTATAGCGTTTAATTTGTTTTTTTTACTCTTCGACAAGCTCTGAGTGACATACTGGTATTAAGTATTAGAAAAACTAGAATCTAATAACATCATTACTTCTAAGTGCTGAAACTCTTCGACAAGCTCTGAGTGACATACTGGTATTAAGTATTAGAAAAACTAGAATCTAATGATATCATTACTTCTAAATTATGAAACTCTTCGAAAAGCTCTGAGTGATATGCTGATACTAAATATTAGAAATATAATCTAATAACTTAACTAGCCTACTACTTTAAAAAAATATAAAATGTATAATTATTTTTTAAAAGAATTAAATGATTGTGCTTCTAAATCTTTTTCAGAAATTATCATTTTATCAGCAGGTATTCCCCAATCTATACTTAATTCTTCATCTAATGGATTAACTCCATTCTCAGAAGATTTATTGTATCCATTATCACATTTATAAAAAAAAGTTGCTTTATCAGAGATTACAGAAAAACCATGTAAAAATCCTCTTGGTATAAATAGTTGTTTTTTATTTTCTGCAGATAACTCAACCGCAACTGATTGCCCATAAGTTTCAGAACCAGGACGAACATCTACTGCTACATCAATAACAGTTCCTTCTACAACTCTTACTAATTTTGCTTGAGCATATTCACCTTCTTGTATGTGTAAACCTCTAATTACACCATATGACGAATTCGATTGGTTATCTTGTACAAAATTTGGTGTATAACCTAATATTTCTGTTATCTTATTTGCATTATATGACTCAAAAAAATAACCTCTTGAATCTTCAAAAACTGTCGGTTCTAAAATAAAACAGCCTTTTAATTTTGTTTCTGTTGCTTTCATTATAATCTTTTATCTACTTTCCCTTTTGGTAAAACACCTTTTACATCATAAATAACACCTTGCTCATTTAAAAATTTTGAAAAATCAAGATCTAAAAATTCTTTATGTGCTACAGTAAGAACAATACCATCATATTTACTATCTTCTTTTAGTGTTGATATATAATTTAATGAATATTCTCTTTCTACTTCTTTAGCATCCACCCAAGGATCATAAGTTTCCACTATTATTCCGTATTCTTCTAATGCAGTAATCACATCTATTGCTTTAGAATTTCTGATATCGGGGCAATTCTCCTTAAAAGTAATACCTAAATTTAATATTTTAGCTCCTTTTACCTTTACATCTTTGTTAATTAATAGTTTTACGATTTGTGAAGCTACAAATGCACCCATCGAATCATTTAATCTTCTCGCTGCTAAGATTAATTCCGAATAATATCCAATTTCTTGGGCCTTTTGAGCTAAATAAAAAGGATCAACACCAATACAATGTCCTCCAACCAATCCTGGTTGAAATTTTAGGAAATTCCATTTTGTTCCTGCTGCTTCTAAAACATCATTAGTATCAATATCCATTAAAGAGAATATTTTAGCTAATTCATTGATAAAAGCGATATTAATATCTCTCTGAGAATTTTCAATAACTTTAGAAGCTTCTGCAACCTTTATTGATGGAGCTAAATGTGTTCCAGCTGTAATTACAGAACGATAGAGATCGTCAACAATTTTTCCTATTTCTGGATTTGAGCCTGAAGTAACTTTCAGAATTTTTTCAACGGTATGTTTTTTATCTCCTGGATTTATTCTTTCTGGTGAATAACCAGCAAAAAAATCTTGATTAAAAATTAAATCTGATTTTTGCTCTAAAACAGGGATACATTCTTCTTCTGTAACACCAGGATAAACAGTAGATTCATAAATGACGATATCATTTTTTGCTAAAACTTTTGCTACTGTTTCAGATGCTTTTTTTAATGGAGTTAAATCTGGTCTATTATTTTTATCTACAGGTGTTGGTACTGTAACAATATAAATAGTTGCATTTTTTATATCGTTTATATCTGAAGAACAAAATAATCCAATTTTATTGTTTTCAATTGGATTATTTTTTATTAAAACTTCTTTTAAATCTATATTATCTACTTCTAATGTAGAGTCATTTCCTGAATTTAATTCTTCTATTCTATTTTGATTGATATCAAAACCTACAACAGAATATTTTGTTGCAAATAATCTTGCCAATGGTAAACCCACGTAACCAAGGCCGATTACAGCAATTTTATAATGATTATTCATTTTATTAAGTTTCTAGTATTAAAAAATGTTACTTTTTTTTCTCTAAAGTTGCTACAACTTTTCTAAGACCAGAACTTGAAAAACGATGAGTTCGTTTATTGTAATAAATTTTTATATCATTATCTATACAATATTGTTTTCCGTTAAAATCTCTATCTCTGTATTCTTCTCCTATGATACGAATGTTTATTGGTAATGCACTTAGCATATCAAATAAATCTTGTTCTGTTTCATATGGAATAATTTCATCAACAAATCGACAACCTTCAAGCTGTATATAACGTTCTACAATAGATTGTGTTGGGTTATTTTTAGAAGGATCAACCAAAGCAGGATCTGTATTTAATCCTACAATTAAATAATCGCAATGTGTTTTTGCCTCTTCCAACATCATTACATGTCCTGCATGTAACAAGTCGAATATTCCAAAAGTAATCCCTACTGTCATTTTTTTTTATTCTAATGTTCAAAAACAAATCTAACGAATAATATTCAATTATATTTCGAATAAAAATACAAAAAAGACAATTTTTTATTTTAAATCAATGAGGAATTATTTTTCTCTAAATGTGTGTAAATATTTTTTACTTCTTGTGAATATTCTTTTTGTAAAATAAGGTTTGCAGTAGGTGTATTAACAAAAATACAATTTTGTAATCCTACGAATGATGTATATACATCTGTCCCTATAACCATATTTCCATTACGATCTATTTCATGACCGTTTAATTGAAAATAATCGTATAAAGATTCAAAAGAACCTAAATCATTCCAAATAAAACCAGCTGGAACAACTTTTATTTTTTTACTGCGTTCCATTACAGCATAATCAATACTATTTGAAGGTATTTCTAAAGAAAGAGCTTCATCTAATTCTCCATTATCACTTGCTTTCCAAGCTAGTTTTGAAGCTTCATATATTCCTTTTTCAAACTTCTTTAATTCTTTTAATAAAACTTTGGCTTTAAAACAGAACATACCACTATTCCATAAAAAATTACCTTGCTCTATGAAATCTTGTGCAGTAATATGATTAGGTTTCTCTCTAAAAGATAATACTTTATCCCCTTCATGTTCTATATAACCATAACCTGTTTCTGGTCGAGTTGGTTGAACACCAAACGTTACGATATAATCATTTTCAGCTAAATTGATTGCTTTTTGCATCGCTTCTTTATAAAACTCTTTATCTTCTATTAAATGATCAGAAGGTGTTACAATCAAAATATCATCTTCATCTACAGATAATGCTGCAAATGCGATTGCTGCAGCAGTATTTCTTGGTACTGCTTCTACAATTTTTGTGTATTCTATATCAAATTTATCTAATGCTTCTTGACTTAAATGATCGTTTTCTTTATTTCCGATAATCATTAATTTATCTGCAACACATAAATTTCTTTGTATTGTTAATTCAAATAAAGATTTTCCATCAAATAATGGTAAGTATTGTTTAGGATGGCTTTTTCTTGAAAGAGGCCAAAGTCTACTTCCTACGCCTCCTGACAATATAACATTGTATACACTCATAATTGCTGTAATTCGAACTTGCTAAGTTATAAAATATGTAGTAGTATAGTACTATTTTATAAAAATTTTATAACTATCTTAGTTTTAAATACTATTCAATGAATCAACCTATTTTTAGATTAAAAATTAAATCAATTAAATACTATGAAAAAACTATACTTGATGATATTGACATCACTATAAATTCAGTTGGACTTTATGGTCTTTTCGGCAGAAATGGACAAGGAAAAAGTACATTATTAAAGGCTATTGCTGGTTTAAAAACATACGATGGAGAAATATCTTATGATAATGAAACTTTAGAAACGAATGACATTGCTTTTCTTGCGACAGAACCCAATGTATATGAATATTTAACTGCAAAAGAGTTTTATGATTTTTACCAAAAGGTTTCAGGACGAGAAAAATTAAATAAAACTCCAAATACTATTTTTGACATTGATGAAAACATTCAATTAATAGCAATGTCTACTGGTACTTTAAAAAAAGCTTATATTAACTGTATTCTACAATTTGATGATTATAAGATTTATATTTTTGATGAACCATTCAATGGACTTGATATTGAAAGTAATTATATTTTACTAAACCTTATAAAAAAATTAGCTGAGAAAAACATTGTTTTTGTTTCCTCTCATATCATAGAAATTATTTCTCCTTATTTAACAACTACTTTTTTCGTAAATGAAAAAAAAGTTATCGAAGTAGAAAATGATAATATAGTCAACTTGTTTAACCAAAATTTAAGCAATGAATAAGTTAATTTATACGCTACAAATTATTTATAAAAATAGATATAGAAAATTAATTCATAAGGATGCTTCATTCTTTTGGGTAATTTTGGTAGTATATTTTTTTACATTAATAAAGCTTGTTAATGGCTCTTCAAACATATTTCCTTTGTTTGATTTTACACCTTATTTATTAGGTTATTTTATTTTCACAACTTGTCAATACATAAACAATAGGACAGACTGGGAAATACTATGTAATCCTTTTAGTAAAAAAAAAGTTTATTTAATTTATCTTTTGGATTTACTGATAAGTAATTCTATTACAATTGCTGTTTCTATCTATTTGAAAGAATATAATGTTATTTATTTTTCTACTGTTGTTATATTATTCTTTACATTTTATAAAGAACAGAAAGGAAAAATTAGATTTAAGTTTCCTTTTCAAAAAATTAATGTCTTAATGATTACAAATTACAGACGTTACAAGGTAAATAGTATAATTATTCTTTTTGCTACTTACTTAGCTTATCAAGGCTTAGCTGAAAGCAATAAAAATTTGTTTACAATAAGTTTTTTTAGTATTATCTACATTAATTATGGTTTGATTATGAAGCCAGAAAAACTAGAATATTTTTTATTATCTAAACTATCAAATAAGCAATATATAGTAAAAAATGAATTGTCTTTTATTCTTGATTGCATATTAATAACTATTCCTTGTATACTGTTAACTCTATTTATACAACCTTCCTTTATGTTAGAATTGAGTATTTGTTTTCTTTTTATTCCACTAATATTTCCTTTGAAATATATTTTTATTAATTACTCAGTACCTCTAGCTTTTTCTTCGATGGGGATAATAATTTTATTTTTGTCGGGAGTTATGAATGATGAAATAGACTGGTCTATTATATTATCTATTTTTCC